>JAXJQK010000069.1:0-1510 GCA_036311185.1 Acutalibacteraceae bacterium
ACGTCACACTATGGGCTGTTTAGTTCATACTAAAAGAAAGTTTCACGAAGCATTAACTGTAAGTCCTAACAATGAGATAGCAAAAACAGGAGAAAAATATCTGTGCAAGCTATTTGCTTTAGAGCATGATGCAGATAAGCAAGAAATGTCTCTTGAAGAAAGATATGCTTTAAGACAAACCAAATCTAAAGAGATAATTAATGAATTCTATAATTGGATAAATTCTGTAAAGGATAAAATCTTGCCACAAAAAGCTGTGTGGGCAAGGCGATCACCTATGCCATAAATCAGAAAGAAGCTCTTTGTAGCTTTCTTCTAGACTCAAGAATTCAGCTCAGCAACAATCTCGCAGAGCAAAGTGTGAAGCCGTTTGTTATAGGCAGAAAAAACTGGTTGTTTTCCAACACCGTTAACAAAGCAACCTCATCAACAATTATATATAGCATTATTCAGACAGCTATAGTTCATGACCTTATACCAGAGAAATATCTGACATATGTATTTACACAAATACAATATGGTGAAGATGTAAACACCTATCTTCCTTGGTCAGAGCAGATACCTGAATATTGTAAGTCGAAAAAGCCTCAGCAGAAGTAATGTGCTGAGGCTTTTATGCGTGCTTGAATTGACGCTTACTCTTGAATTTTTAGTATTCAATTCTAAAATAATCAAGATAAGCTTTAAATCTATCTTGAGCAGTAAGACATGTATCCAACAAAAATCCCTTTTCGTTATCCCACTCTTTTAAACCTCGGTAATAGAAAAGTTTCAGATCATCCTGAATAATAAATGGTACGATATTGTGCTTTAGACATTCTTTAAACAGTATAAGTCTACCTACACGACCATTACCGTCTTGAAATGGGTGTATGCGTTCAAAAGTAACATGAAATGCTATGATATCCTCAAAGGTAACATTACTTTTTGCGTTGTAGTCTGCAAGCAATTTGCTCATCTTATCGGCAACCTGTTCAGGTAGTGCAGTCTTGCAACCACTAACCTCGTTAGGAAGCTTTTTATATTCGCCAACAGCAAACCAATCCTTACGGTTGTCGCTTGTTCCAAATTTAAGAGTTAAATGTAGCTGTTTGATGAATTTTTCACTCAAAGTAGCACCTGCCTGCTCAATTACCATATCAATGCAACGGAAGTGATTAGAGGTTTCAATAATATCATCTACATTGATAGCTTCATTTTCAAAGCCTAAGGTATTGGTTTCAAAAATATAGCGAGTCTGGTCATGAGTCAAACGACTACCCTCTATATGGTTTGAGTTGTATGTGAGTTCAATCTGGATTTTATGATATATACCCCCACTTGTTTTTGCAGATTTTTGTTCACGGAGGATACTCAAGAGTGACCGTACAGAAGTCTTCTTGTTGAGTCGCTCAGGCTTTTGTGCATTTTCAGGTATATGCCAAACCTTGCCGATAAGCTTTGAGTCAGCAATTCTACCTTGAGCACAATAATTTCGAACACTACGCTCAGAAATCCCCCATTTTTCAGC
>JAXJQK010000070.1:0-10335 GCA_036311185.1 Acutalibacteraceae bacterium
AAGCGTGAAGAGTGTCGTCAACTAGCAGCAATTCCACACCCTGCTGAGTTTGACCGTTACTACAACCTATAATTTTATAAATACTTATATAACAACAAAAGGTAGTAAGCCCACAAAGCTTACTACCTTTTAATTTTTCATCAAAAAGAAAGAGACTTCGTAAAGAAGTCTCCAAAACAGTGTATACAATCAGACAAAAATGCAATATAAACCCTTATGTCATTCGATAAGACCATATTTTACTTTTATTCTTTCAAGTTTTTCAAGCATAGGCTCTGCAACAAGCAAAAGGAATAAAGCTGTTGAAAAACCGTGAATCAAATCCATAGGCAAGCCTGTCACATAATAAGCAAATAACATTTTTAAATTTATAGATTTAGGAGAAAACATAAACGCTGAAGCAGGGTTTATTATACCACCGTAAATTATTATTGCACTTAGTAACCCGAACACGGCAAGCGAGATTCTTGTTCGACGTAACCAGCCTTTTTTGAACAACACCCCTGCCAAGAATCCGATTATACCCATAGCGAACATCTGCCATGGTGTCCATGGTCCTTGTGAAAACAGCATATTTGATATAAGCATTGTAACAGCACCAACTAAAAATCCTGTTTCTCCACCCAAAGCTACACCTGCGATAATTGTCAATGCCATAACTGGCTTGAACTGTGGGAGCATAAAAAACAAACTTCGTCCAGCAATACCAATAGCACTAAGCACAGCGATTGTAACAAGTTCTCTTGCTTTTGGTTTTCTTCCTTCAAACACTAATACAAACGGTAACATACACTCTAGCAAAACAATTAGAGCTACAATGTTATAATAATCGTTATTAAGATAAAATACACCACTAAAAACAGTAAGTGGTATGAAAAGTAAAATCAAAACAGACGCCACAATTGTTCGTCTGTTAAGTTTGCGATACTTTTTATCCGTTTGTATCGTAACAGGTGGCTCACTTCTTCGCCCTATTGATAGAATAAATAAGGTTAATGTAACAAACAAAACAATATACAGTTTGAACTGGTCAAAGCCTTGTCCGCTAATACTAAGTAAATTTCCTATTGGTGAAAAGTCTGTTATTCCTGTTGCATATAAGAACACTACAAATGAAGCCAGTATTGAAACACAAGCTGTAAGCTTTCGCCACAACGGAAGTGGTTTTGATTTAAAGCTTACACTTCTTTTTGAAACCTCGGGAAGCGGTGTTATTGTTTCATTTTCAGTAACTTCCTTCTGAATCTCTGTACCACAGCAATATATTATATCATCAATTGTCACAGCCTTTGGAATTAGATGCCTAGCCATACGATTTGCAGGAGTAGTATAAAAGCTGTTTCCCGAGAAAAACTCTCTTGGTGTACCATCTGCAACAATATTCCCATCAAAAAATATTCCGCAACGATGAGCATACTCAGCACAAAAAGCTACATCGTGACTTACCATAAGTATGGTTACTCCTTGCTTTAATAGCTTTTTCAGGATATTTGCAAAGCTCACTTTAAATTCAGCATCAAAGCCCTTTGTTGGCTCGTCTAAGAGTAGTATATCAGGAGATGTCAACAAAACCTTTGCAAGAGCTGTACGTTGTTGTTCACCACCTGAAATATCATAAGGGTGACGGTCGATAAACGAAGAAAGTTCGCACAGCTTTACAACACGAGAAATCTGCTTATCCTTTTTTTCCTTTGTCATTTTAGAACCCTTAAACACCTCGTACAAATCTTCTCGCACAGTTTGTTTTACAAAAAGAGTCTGCGGATTTTGCGGAAGATGTGCAAGCTTTCCGTTAACTTTTATATCTCCTCTGTAATGGGGCAAAATGCTAGAAATTATCTTTAATGCAGTAGATTTACCTGCACCATTACCACCAAGAAGTGCATAAAATTCTCCCTTTTTCAGATTAAGTGATAAACCTTTTACCACATCGGGTGATTTTTTTTCATATCTAAACCATATATTATCAATACTTAAAGCTGTGTCATCACTTTGAGGGGATTTATCATTTTTTAAAAGTTCTCTAAGGGGCTTTTCTTTCTCTCTGTTACTTAAAAATTCACTTCCATCTCGTACAGTAATCGGACAGCTCAAGTTAGTTTCAACCCCTGCCCACACACGCATAGCAGTTGGCATAGCAAGAAACATTGAGTTTTCTTCTTCTTTCAATCTAAGTCCTACTTGTTCAGGAATATCATCACAAATGATACGACCTTTTTCCATAACAATAACTCTTGTAGCATATACAAAGGCTTCTTCAAGGCGGTGCTCTGTTAGTATAACAGTAGTTCCAAGCTCTCGGTTAATTCTACCTAAAAGTGCGAGAAAATCTGTTGCGGCAATCGGATCTAGCTGGGCTGTTGGTTCATCAAGCACTAAAACACTTGGTTGCATAGCCATAACAGAAGCAAGACTTAAAAGCTGTTTCTGTCCGCCTGAAAGCTCATTGACATCTTTATAAAACCATTTTTCTATTCCGAAGAAAGATGCCACCTCGGCTACTCGCCTACGTATTGTTGGAGTGTCGTATCCCAAGCTCTCAAGACCAAAAGCGAGTTCGTGCCACACCTTGTCAGTAACTACCTGATTTTCAGGTGACTGCATAACAAAACCGATTTTTTGAGCTTGAGTTCGATCGGCTACATTATCAAGCAACTCCCCTTCAAATAATATCTCACCTGATAAAACACCGTGAGGCTTTAAGCAGTTTTTCATATGTCTTAAAAGTGTGGATTTTCCACAGCCTGATGAACCACAAACAACTAAAAACTCACCTTGTTTTACTGAAAAAGAAATATTTTTTAGTGCTTTTTGTTCCTGTTTAGGATACAAAAAGCTTACATTTTTGAATATATAGTTTTCCATTTTATATCCTCCACAGTATTTAGCACAACAGGTGTTATACAAAGTCCTAAGTACATAACATAAAATGATATTGTCATAATATCAAAAGTCGAATATTGTATATCGGGAAAATATCTAAAATCAAAAACAGATACAATCACTCCTGCTAAAAGATATAAAAAACAAAATAAAAACCATACCAAAGTATATTTATCTCTATCTTCAAAACAATAGATAGAAAATGTCGTTCTACCCTTTAAACCATAGCCACGGCTTTTCATACTATCAGCAGTTTCAATTGCATTTTCAAGCGACCAAGTTATCATAATAGATATAATCGTAATCGCTGTTTTTGTACGATTGAGCAAACTTCCATTTGAAACATCTCTACCAATACATCTTTGTGCATCTGCTACATTTTTCATCTGTTTCTTGAATTTTGGTACAAAACGCAAGGTCATACTTAAAACTAACGATAACGAAGGGATAACCTTACCAAAAAGGTAAATAAATTTATCGGACGTCATAACCACACTGAAAGCTGAGAACCACAAAAACAAAGTTACTATCATACAGCCTGACGAAAAACCATAAAGTATACTTTCAAGCGTTAATGGATTTCCATTTGAAAGGTACAACAGAATAGTTTTACCCTCGTGGTTAAATACAGGATTAATAAAAGCTGTAAGTAGCACCAATGGTAAACAGAATTTCAATAAAAAAGCTACGCTTTTTTTGCTTTGCGTGCTTACTACATAAGTAACAGAAGACGCAAGAGAAATGATTTGAGCAAGTGGATGATCCACTACCATTGAAAAACCTATAACTAACGCAAAATATATTAAATTTACAAAAGGGTGATATCTGGAAAAAGGATCTGTCATAATTTACACCATCCAATCGCAACCTACTTTTTTCACCTAAATCGTAGGTATAGTGCCATTCTAAAACCTTATCTTGTACCAACTGATAAAAGGATTGCAAATACCTTTTATATAAGCAATATTATATATTGCTATCCACGAAGATTCAAGATGAATATTATTTTCTTTGCTTACACTCCTGTAGCTTTGTCTAGGCTTAAACACAGTGTCCACTCTGAATTTTTATTTTCATCATATATTAAGTTGTCTTTTTAAAACTATTCACTTATAATAATTATATCTAAGGCGGTGATTTTATGGTAAACAACATTTACAACAAAGTACTTATAATTGATGATGACGAAGATTTGTCTTTTATTATTTCTGATATGTTAGAGGGATACGGGTATAATGTAACCTGTGCTGAAAATAGCGAAAAAGCCTTTGAGCTTTTGGAAAGCAATACATACCATATTATTTTGCTTGATATAAATTTACCCGACTCAGATGGTTTTGAGATTTGTAGCGAACTTAGAAGAACATCAACTACACCTGTAATTTTTGCAAGTGCAAGAACCAGCGAAACAGACCGTATTACAGGCTTTGATATTGGTGGAGATGATTATCTACCTAAGCCATATTCAATGAAAGAAATGTTATCTCGTGTAAATGCACTTGTAAGACGTACCTACGGATTTTCTAAGCAAGAAAGCATTGTGAAATTTGGAAATGTTCAGGTGAATCTTACAGCAAGAACAGTTACTAAAAATGGTAGCCCTGTTTCATTATCATTAAGAGAATTTGATTTACTCTCGTATCTTTGTCAGCATAAAAATGTAGCAATAGAGAAAGAAAAGCTGATTTCTGAGGTTTGGGGTGCTTTTTCTACGGTTGAAACATCAACATTAACTGTTCATATACGTTGGCTTAGAGAAAAGCTGGAGGATAATCCTGCAAGTCCTGAATATATTAAAACCAAGCACAGAGTTGGTTATATTTTAGAGGTGCCAAATGAAGAATAAGCTATTTTCAGTAACCGCAGTTTTTGGAGCAATTATAATTTTACTTACCTGTTTCTTTTACTTTTCATCATCTGCTGAAAACGGTCAAACAGAAAAATCAAAGCAGATTGTCGCACTTAACGAAATTGATCAGCTTGTAAAATCAGGCGATACAGCTTTAGCAGAGGAGAAAATCTCTGACCTTGAAAAAAATATAAGAAGTACAGAAATTACAGAGCAAAAAAACAACCAAGCACTTTTAATAGGTGGAATAAGCCTTACTTTCCTTATGGCTGTTTCTCTTTATATTTATTTTTCAGTACTCAGACCCTTCGATAAGCTCCAGTGTTTTGCAGATAGCATTGCAAAAGGGAATTTCGATATACCTCTTAAATATGAACGAAAAAATTATTTTGGCAAATTCACTTGGGCGTTTGACAGTATGCGTAATGAAATAACAAAAGCAAGACAATGTGAAAAAGAAGCTGTTGAGAACAACAAAACAGTTATTGCAACACTTTCTCACGATATAAAAACTCCTATAGCATCAATCAGAGCTTATACTGAGGGATTGCAAGCAAATATGGATTCAACCCCCGAAAGGCGTGAAAAATATTTGTCAGTTATTATGCGTAAGTGTGACGAGGTTGCTAAGCTGACTAACGACTTATTTTTACATTCTCTTTCTGATTTAGATAAGCTAAAAATCAATTCTGAAAAGCTAGAGCTATGTAGCTTTGTTGAAAAAGTAGTTTTAGAAATTGCGGGCGAACATAATGATGTGAATTTTGAAAAGCCTGAATTTGAAGCCTTTATATCTGCCGATAAAAACAGACTTACTCAGATTATCGAAAATCTTATTAACAATTCCAGAAAATACGCAAAAACTAAGGTTGATATAAAGCTTACTCAAACAGATGATTGTGTGAATATTCATTTTACTGATTACGGTAAAGGTATTCCTGACAGTGATATGCCTTTTATATTCGATAAATTTTATCGTGGTAAAAATGTAGAGGATGAGCAAGGCTCGGGGCTGGGTCTTTATATAATAAAATACCTTGTTGAAAAAATGAATGGAAAGGTGCTTTTGCATAATCATACAAACAGCTTTGAGGCTATTGTAACATTACCAAAATAAAAAACAGTTTTATAATTTATCTTAAGGATTTCTTAATAACTTTTCTGATAGAATATAGCTATCAACTAACGGAGGGAACAACATGAAAAACACAATTCTATCAGCAAAGGGACTTTGCAAAAGCTACGCACATAATGGTGGTCAAAGTCATATTTTACAGCACATTGACCTTGATTTATACGAGGGTGATTTTACAGTAATAATGGGTGCCTCTGGCTCGGGTAAATCAACTCTACTTTATTCACTTAGTGGTATGGACAGAGCCACAGCAGGTAAGGTTATTTATAATGACAAGGATATTGTAACGATGAAAGAAAAGGAGCTTTCAAAGCTAAGACAAAAGGATTTTGGCTTTATCTTTCAGCAAATGCACCTTGTAAGTAATCTTACACTTTTTGAAAACATAGCAGTATCAGGATATATTGATAAAACCAGCTCTGCAAATGATGTAAAACAGCATACAGAAGAGCTACTTGAAAAAATGGGTATATCTCACATAAAAACACATTTACCATCACAGGTTTCTGGTGGTGAACAGCAGAGATGTGCTATTGCAAGAGCAGTTGTTTCAAATCCTAGACTTTTGTTTGCAGATGAGCCAACAGGTGCTTTAAACAGAAAGAATACTAACGAGGTTTTAAGTCTTCTTACAGATTTAAATAAAGCAGGACAGAGCATTTTAATGGTTACTCACGATATGAAAGCTGCTCTTAGAGCAACAAGAATTTTATATCTTGAGGACGGCAAAATTATAGGTGAGCTTACTTTGCCTCCTTATAACCCTGACGAAGTAAAAAGCAGAGAAGCTCAGGTTAATGCTTGGCTTTCATCAATGCAGTGGTGAGGTGCGATATGGAAATTCTTACTTTACTTAAAGCAAACATTCGCCACAAAAAAGGCTCATTTGTAAGTATTATTATTTTAATGATAATAATTTCAATGTCGTTTACTGCAATTTTCAGCATTAAAGATAACTGTATAAATAGTATTGAAAACGCACTTAACATTGCAAATGTAGGTGATTTAAACGTTCTAGGCACAAGTGATGTCCTTGACGATGAGTTGATTAAGTCCGTAAAGGAGCACTCCTCAGTAAAAGATGTTATTACAAAAGAGGCAATATCAAGTTTCGGAACAGAATGTAAAGATAAAAAGGATACTTCTCAATGGATGTTGCTTAAACTTACAGATGAATACCGTATACTTAATGGGGATTTGTCAGACTATGCAGAGGAAACTCCAAAGCTCCAGAAAAATGAAATATATATTCCTCAGGGATTAAGTACAACATTTGGTTTTGAAATAGGCGATAAACTAAAGCTAGAAACTCTTACAGGATATAAAGAATTTGTAATAAAGGGATTCGTTGTTGAACCTATGTTAGGTAGTATAAGTATCCAAGGCATCAAACAGGTTTTTATAAGCGACGAGGATTTTGATATTCTTCAAAAAGATGCAATCAAAAATTCTACTTCGGAGAAAACAGCAAATTATAGAATTGTTCAGGTTTATAAAGCTAACAAAAGTGTAAGTGACAGCGATTTTAAACGTCAGCTTAACAAAGATACATCAATAATAGATTATTCTGTCTTTTCTTTTACAGTATATCAGTGTTTTTATTACACTAACATTTATCCGGACATTATTTTGAAGGTTTTACTTGTTTTTGTAGCCTTCCTTGTAGCAATTGTTTTAATAGTTATGGCTCACAGTATTTCAACAAGCATAGAAATGGAATACATAAGCTTAGGAGTTCTTAAAGCACAGGGCTTTACAAAAAATAAGATTAGGATAGTTTTTGCGTTACAGTACCTTTTTGCAGAAATAACAGGTGCTATTGCAGGAATAGCGTTAGCAGTACCACTTATAAAATTATTCGGTAATATCTTTCAGCCTGTTTTATCTATCCCAACTGAAAATAATATATCAACATTAGCGAGCTTTTTATTTATCGTAGGTGTTCTTGCAATTTCAGCAATCTTTATTCTGATTACCACACGTAAAATAGGTAAAATATCTCCTATGAAAGCTATCTCAGGTGGCAAGAGTAGTATATATTTCAGTAGCAGATTAAACGCACCAATTTCTAAAAATGCATTGTCTTCAAGCCTTGCTTTAAGACAGTTTACCTCTAACAAACGCAGATATATCGGTACAATTATCATTATTGCAATTCTTATGTTCTTTATGATAACAATAAATGTGTTAGGAACTGCACTTGATTCCAAATCTGCTATGGAGTCTATGGGAGTTTTTGTGAAGGAATTGAATATAACCTCTACTAAAAGCTTGCCAGATGAAACAATAGAAGAAATCGAGGATATAATTGAGAACTATACAGAAATAGAAAAGAAGTATTTTTACGATTTTGTATATATGTCCCTTAATGGCGATGAATATGGTTGCAGTGTGTATAAAAATCCTGAAGCTATAATAATGGCAGAGGGCAGATATCCTAAATACGATAACGAAATTGCAATTACAGATATTCTTGCCGATGAGCTTGATTTAAAAATCGGCGACAAAGTAACTGTATTAAAGAAAAGCCTTGAATCAGAGTATATAATCACTGGATTAAGTGTTGATGCAAGTAATTCAGGACTTAACTTTTCTATGCCTCTTGAGGCTGCAAAAAAACTTGATGTAGAGAATATTCTTCTTTATGGTTTTAGCCTTGAAGATTCATCTGAATGTAAAGCTATAGAAAAAGAGATTAACGAAAAATACTCGGATATCCTTACAGCAGTAGGAACTGAAAAGGATCCAAATTTTGAGATGTATTCTGCTGTAAGAGATGCAATGACCGCAATAATTTATGTGATTTCCATAGTATTCTCGTTGGTTGTGGTAATGATGGTTTGCAAAAAAGCATTCTTGCAGGAAAGAAAAGATATCGGAATTTACAAGTCCCTTGGTTTTACATCAACCAAGCTTAGATTACAGTTTGCAGTAAGATTTTTGATTGTGTCTTTAATCGGTTCAGTCTTTGGTATTGGTTTAAGTGTGTTATTTACTAAAAACGCTCTTACAGAAGTGTTCAAATTAACGGGTATCAGTAGTTTTAACGCACAGTTTACTGCTTTATCCTTCATTGTACCTATTGCAATTATAGCAATCAGCTTCTTTACATTTGCATACATTGCTTCACACAAAATAAAGAGTGTAGAGATTAAAGAGCTTGTTATTGAATAATAAATATACTTTATAAAAATAGAAATCAACACAGCAGGTTAATTCTGCTGTGTTGATTTTTTTAACGTGATATTTTTACAACTTATGTATAGTGTAGTGCGACTTGTGTATTTTGATATTGCAAAAATTTTCTGAAGTAATATAATAGCTACAGTAGCTACAGAACATAAACGGAGGGACAGTTTTGGAGATAAAGCTTATAGAAAACAAAGCACTCAATGACACAAAGGTTACTATTGAGTGCAGAGAAACTGACGAAAAAATACTTAAACTTATCAGCGTTATAAAAAACGCAGAAAGCAACGAAAAGCGAATAGTTGGGGTTAGCGAAAATGATACATACTGTATAGAGCCAAATGATGTTTTTTATTTTGAGTCGGTAGAACGAAAAACATTTTGTTATACCACAAATGCAGTTTATGAAACTGAACTTAAACTGTATGAAACATTAGATGGATTTTCTAAAGCAGATTTTATGAGGGTATCAAAATCTTGTGTAATAAACATCAACCGTATTAAATCTATAAGACCTGATTTTGGTGGTAAAATACTTGCCACTATGCAAAACGGTGAATGTATTTATGTATCAAGACAATATGCACTAGAGCTTAAAAAGAAACTTGGAATCGGAGGTACTAAATAATGAAAGAGAAAATGAAATTTTTTATAAAAAGATTGCCACACGAGGTTGCTCAGATATTTTCAATTATGATGGTGGTATTCTTTGTGATAGCACTGTTAAATGGAGTAGAAAGCGTTTCTGTGTATAAAATTGGTCAGCTATTAGGCATTGCAATAATTGGTGGCTCATTAATGATTATTGCTTTTAGCGATATATTTATTAAAAAGGTTTCTTATATTGTACGAATTTGCATATTTATAATATCGTTATTTTTAGTAACATTAATTTTTGCTTTGATGTTTTCATGGTTTGCAAATGCAAACATTATGATATGGCTTAGCTTTATAGGAATTTTCCTTGTTTGCTTTGTTTTAAGTGTTGTAATCTACCTGATAACAGTTAAAATAAAGGGCAAAGAGTATACACAAAAGCTAATTGAATATCAGAACAAAAGCAAAGATGATGTAAATATGTATTAAAAATTTGCTTAAATTTAAATAAACATAATAATACGCTTAGAATAAACACTTATTAGATTGATAGGTGTTTATTTTTTATTTTTAAAATAATATTTAAGAGAGTATTGACAAAGTAAAAATAACGTATTATAATATATGCAATATATTGCATAATTTCAAAAGGAGGAGTGCTATGAAATCTACTGATGTATTA
>JAXJQK010000071.1:0-44273 GCA_036311185.1 Acutalibacteraceae bacterium
GAAAAGGAATTTCAAAAGGAGGATTCTTATGGAGAGTAGTATTCACTCGCCTTTAGAGATTGCGAATAATAATATAAAATCGGGCATTACAAAAGCAAATTTGCCTTTAGTGAAAATGATTTTGTTGGGAATTATGGCTGGTGCTTTTATAGCACTTGGTGGTGTGGCAAGTAATGTTGCAGTACATAATATTACAGATGTAGGCATTGCCAGAACTCTTGCAGGAGCTATTTTTCCTGTGGGACTTATGCTTGTTGTTTTTACAGGTAGTGAGCTTTTTACAGGTAACTGCTTAATGCTTACAGCTGTGCTGGATAAAAAGATAAAGGCTTTACAGCTGATACGTAATCTTTTTGTTGTGTATTTTTCAAACCTTATAGGTGCATTGATAATTGACGTACTTGTTTTTTATTCGGGTCAGTTTAATTACTCAAGCGGTGGACTTGGAGCATATACAATTAAGGTAGCATTGGCAAAAACAACAATAGAACCTGGTACTGCAATAGTAAGTGGCATATTGTGTAATATACTTGTTTGTTTAGCTATTATAATGGCTGGTGCGGCTAAGGATGTAACAGGAAAAATACTTGCTATATTCTTCCCGATATGGGCTTTTGTAATTGGTGGCTTTGAGCACTGCGTGGCTAATATGTTCTATATTCCTGCTGGTATGCTTGCTGCTACAAATTCTGATTATGTAGAAGCAGCAGGCAAATTGTATAATATAACACCCGAACAATGTTCAGCATTAACTCACTTTAACGGAATAGAATCCTTCTTATTTGTAACTATAGGAAATATAATAGGTGGTATGGTTTGTGTAGCACTTATATATTATATGGCACATAAAAAGGAATGGAAATAAATCTACATAAAAACTCACAGTGTATCAACAGCTAAGCTGATACACTGTGAGTTTTTGCATTATATATTATTTTCTTCTTGTTCATCAAGTGTTAATTCGTATGCAGGGAATAATTCTTCCATAAACACCTTTACTTCAGGTAAATCAATATTTTCTATTGCTTTTAATGTGGTTTGCTGTGCATTTATAAATTCACGGTTCCCCATAATAAGCTCTTCAGTACATTTTATAAGAGCAGAGATTTTGTCAGCTGCCTTGATATATTGCCAAAGCTTAGCTTCACTTTCGTCAGCACAAAGTATAGATTGATATTCCTCAGCTATATCTGTTGGCAACATTTTTAGAAGCTGTTTTTGTGCTTGCTCTTCAATGTCCTTGTAGGCGTTTTTTATTGTATCGTTATTATATTTGACAGGAGTAGGTAAATCGCCTGTTATAATTTCGCTTGCATCGTGGAATATGGCAAGTACTGCTAAGCGTTCAGGTGAGATATCTCCTCTAAAACGCTTTTGATTTATTACACCCAATGCGTGTGCTATTATGGCAACCTCAAGAGAATGTTCGCTAAGATTTTCATTTCGGGTGTTGTTCATTAATCCCCATCGGTTAATATATTTTATTCTTGACATCATAGCATAAAAGCTGTACATAGTATTACCTCACTAAAATTACTTTCAGTAGTAATTATAAACAGAATAATACGAAAATTCAACATCACCAAAAATGATAATTGTAAATTTATTTTGACTATGTAAAATTCTAGTGCATTTTAATTTACTATATGTTAAAATAAAGTAGTGTTTGTATTTTTATATATGAAAAGAAATAATTATAGTTTTGAGGTGTGAAAATGGTTTCTAAAAATATACATTGTGGCAGAATACAGCACGACGAAAAAAAGCAATATTGGGGTTTAAAAGCATTTTTGCTTGCCTTGATGGTTGCTTGTGCTATATATTTGCCGTTTGTTATTTACGATAATGGTTTATTTTTGTATTATGGTGATTTTAATGTTCAGCAGATTCCGTTTTATCAGCTTATGCACGATACTATAAAAGGTGGTAATATAGGTTGGAGTCATCATACAGATTTGGGTGCTAATATAATAGGCTCATATTCATTCTATTTAATAGGAAGTCCGTTTTTTTGGATGACTATTCCGTTTCCAAGTGAAGCAGTACCGTATCTTATAGCACCACTGCTTATACTTAAAACTGCCTGTATGTCGTTTACAGCGTATGTGTATTTAAAACGCTATGTATATAATAAATGTTATGCAGTGCTTGGTGGTTTACTGTATGCATTTTCAGGTTTTACGTGCTTTAATATATTCTTTAACCATTTTCACGAAGCTATGATAATTTTCCCGCTTTTGATGTGGGCGATTGATGAGCTGTTTGAGAATAACAGACTTGGAGTTGTAGCTATTACAGTATTTGCAAGCTGTATGATGAACTACTACTTTTTTGTAGGTCAGGTGTTCTTCGTAATTATTTATTGGTTTGTTAGAGTATTTTCATATAGCTACGAGCTTAAAATCAAGAACTTTTTACATTTGATTTTTGAGGCTGTTATTGGTTTGTTGGGTACAGCTGTGGTACTATTACCTGCAATATTATGTGTTATGGAGAATAGCAGAGTAAGTCAGGTTTTAGGTGGCTGGGACGCACTTGTGTATAATGACTCACAAAGATACATAAATATTCTTACAGCATTTTTATTTCCATCAGAGTTACCTGCATATCCAACCTTTACACCAGATTCAAACACAAAATGGGGTTCGTTGTCAGGTTGGTTACCACTATTTAGCCTTACAGGTGTAATGGCTTTTATGACAAGAAAAAACAAGCACTGGCTTAAAAAGCTTATACCATTGCTTGCTGTAATTGCATTTATACCTATATTAAACAGTATATTCCAAATTTTCAATACACAGTATTATGCACGATGGATGTATATGCTTGTGCTTATGATGTGTTTAGCTACTGTAATCGCTCTTGAGGATACCAAGATAGAATGGGGCTCTTCATTTGTGGCAACAGCAGGATTAACGATTTTCCTTGCTGGTTCTATAGGTTTTATGCCTAGCTACCGTGACGGAGAAAAGGGTGCTGAAACCTACGATTATGGTTTAATGGATAACGAAGTTACTTTTTGGATACATACTGCTATTGCTGTAGGATGTTTAGTGATTCTTGCAGTTATGTTAAAGCTTATTCTAAAAAATAAAAAGCTATTACCTGTAGTAAGTATAGTATTGGTTTGTGCTATATCAGCAGGATATACTCTTTATATAGTAGGTAAGGGAAAAACCTATGGCTATGACTCTAAAAATTATATGAATGCACTTGTTATAAATCATAAGAATGATATAGACTTGCCAAATTCAGAAAATGTTCGTACTGATTTTTACGAGATGATGGATAATTCAGGTATGCACTGGCAAATACCTACAATTCAAGCATTCCATAGTGTTGTACCAGGCTCTGTAATGGAATTTTATAATGATGTAGGAGTTCAGCGAGATGTAGGCTCAAGACCTAAAGCGTCTGAATATGCAGTGCGTTCATTGCTTTCTACAAGATGGCTTGTTGACTATTGCGGTGACTCACAAAGCTTTTCAGACGAAAGTGGAGTTACAGCAATGCCAGGGTGGAGCTACTATGATAAGCAAAGCGAATTTGAAATATGGGAAAATGAATATTATATTCCAATGGGATTCTGCTATGACGAGTATATTCTTCAAGAGGATTATGAGGAAATTGAAGAAATGAACAGAACAAAGCTTATGCTTAAAGCTATGGTGCTTACAAGCGAACAGGCTGAAAAGTACAGCTTTATATCTGATAAACTAACAAAGGGAACAGACTATAAATATACAAGAGATAGCTATTTTAATGATTGCGAAAACCGTAAGACAGAATGCTGTTCAAGCTTTGAATATACAAAAAGTGGATTTAAAGCTGAAATTGACAGAACAGGAAAAAATGAAAATACACTTGTATTCTTTAGTGTACCTTATGAGCAGGGCTGGACAGCAAAGGTAAACGGTAAGGCTATTGATATCGAAAAAGTAAATGTAGGCTTTATGGCTGTAGAGGTACCTGCAAATAAGGTTAGTGAAATAACCTTTGAATATGAAACACCAGGCTTAAAAACAGGCTTGGCTGTTACAGCTGGTTCTGTTATAGTTTTTGCTGTGTATATGTTAATAATTAAACTTACAGGTTATAAGCATTTGAAAGCTAGAAGAAAATACAGAATAGTTAAAGATGAGCTTACACTTGCACAGAAGGCAAGATTAAAAGAAACAGAAAGAAAATCTGTAGCTGATAAATAATGGAGGTTTTGCTTTAATGGCATTTGGTGAAAAAATTCTTGAATATAAGGATGATATATTAAAAACACTTGCAAAGGTTATTGAGATAGACTCAGTATCGGCACAGGGCAGTGAAAAGCCACAGGAAGCACTTGAGTTAATGCTTAATACTGCAAGAGAAATAGGGCTTGTAGCTGAGAATTTCGATAATCTTGCAGGGCATATTCAATACGGTAATGGTAAAAAGCTGTGTGGTGTACTTACACATCTTGATGTTGTACCAGCGGGTCAGGGCTGGAGTGTAGAGCCGTTTCAGCTTACACGTAAAAACGGAAGATTATATGGCAGAGGAATAGCTGATGATAAGGGTTCAGCCGTTGTTGCACTTTATTGCTTAAAGGCTTTAAAGGATAACGGTATAGAGGCAGACAGCACAATAAGATTGATTTTAGGCACAAATGAAGAAACAGGTATGACAGATGTTGAGCATTATTTTTCTAAAATGCCTGTACCAGATGTTAGCTTTACACCTGATTCTGATTATGGTATTTGTAACTGTGAAAAGGGTATTTTGCAAATTTCATTAAAGGGTAAAAATAACAGCAATATTATAATCAGTGCAAATGCTGGCTGTGCTGTAAATGCTGTACCAGATAGAGCTGAATTTGTTCTTGCAAGCTCTGCAAATTGTGAATTTACAGAAGATTTTTTAAAGCTTGAGGGTAACACACTTGTTTCAACAGGTACAGCCTCTCACGCAATGGAGCCACATAAAGGCTTCAATAGTGTTACTTACGCTATTAACAGCTTAAAGTCTTTATATAATAATGAAAATCTGGGGGATATACCTGAGTTTATAAATGAGTATATAGGAACAGATACAGATGGCAAGTTAATGGGAATAAGCTGTGCAGATAAGCAATCGGGTTCTCTTACAATAAATGTAGGTGTTCTTGATATAAATGCCACAACAGCTACAGCTAAAATAGATATTCGTTATCCTGTTACGGCTGATTATGAAGAAATTGTTGATAAAATTAAAGACTTGGCAAGGAATTTTGATGTTGAATTAGAGATAGATAGTCATTTGCCACCTTTGAATGTGCCTGAAAACAGCAAGATTATTTCAACCCTGCAAAAGGCATATAAAGAGATTACAGGCGAGCTTCCTGATTTGTATTCAACAGGTGGGGGAACATATGCACGTTCACTTGGCAACAAGGGCGTTGCATTTGGTCCTGTATTTCCTGATGATTATTCAAATATGCATAAGGCTGACGAATCGCTTGACGAGGAGAAGTTTTTCTTGCACGCTCAGATTTGCTTAGAGGCTGTATACAGAATGTTTACGGAATAGAAATTATAAGACAAAATAAGGAAATAATTTTGAGGTGATTTAAATGAGTATTGAAGCTACATTAAAAAAACAAGCAAAAGATATCTTGGCAAAAGATAATTGGGCTAAATCTATATTAGGATTTCTATGCGTGCTTTCAGTTTGTGGAATTACATTATTAGCAGTGGATTTTTCTACATTATTTATGGAGGATAATATACTGGATAAACCTGTTAATATTGCTATTATGTTAGCGATTGCAATGGCTGGTATTATAGGCTTTATGTTGCTTTCACCTTTTTATACAGGCTATATAAAGTTTATTGCAGATAGTAAAAATGAGAAAACAGGTGATGTTCAAAGCTTTATTTATTACTTTGACAAAAAGAGATATCGTAACACTTTAATACTTAATTTATCGTTATTTGTAAGATATGCTACTTTGTTTATAATATGTGCACTACCTATTTCTGCGTTTCTTGTTCTTATGGAAACTATGCCAGAATATGAAACAGGCTTTAAAATAGGTGCTTTATGGTCAGGTATAATCGGTGCTGTTGCTTTCTTTATTATTTCAAGATTTTACGTTATGGTGCAATATCTGTATGTATCAGACTTTGATTATGTAAGAGAAAAAGAGCTTATAAAAGCCAGTAAATATATGATAAAGAAAAATTTTGGAAAGGTTATAAACCTTTATATTTCATTTATTTTTTATTGGTTACTTTCATTTTTTATGATTCCTTTGGTATTTGTTTATCCTTACTTTAAACATACTGCTATTTTAAGCTATTCTTATATTTATGAGCTTGAAAATCAAAATCCTGCTTCACCATACTATAAATTAACTCAACCATCATCGGTGCAAGAGCAGTTTAACTATGAGGAAGAGATTAAGCAACCAGAAAATAATGCTGATTTAGATAATCAATCAGAGATTAATTATAATGCTGTAGAAGATAACGATGAAAATAATATTAATGCACAAATAAGTGACGAGAATGTCGGTGAAAATATATCGAATTTTAATAATAATCAACAAACAAATCAAAACATCTTTATTCCTGATGAAAATAGTGATATAATTATGTAATATAATGTACAATAGGATTGTTATGCTGTCCGTGTACAATAAACTTTAAAGGTGGGCAGAATGTGTTAGTTTCATTGTGCGTTATAGCTTTTAATGAAGAGAATTTTCTTGAAGGATTATTTGAAGATATAAAAAATCAAACCTACAATCATAATGGTATTGAGCTTATACTGGTTAATAATGGCTCTGATGATAAAACAAAAGAGATTATGAATCGCTTTGCAGAAAATAATGATTTTTATGCAGTAAAGGTGATAGACAGAGAAAAAAGTAATCAGGCTACAGGCTGGAATACAGCATTGTTGAATGTAAGTGGAGATATAATAATTAAGGTTGATGCTCATGCAAAAATTCCTTCTGATTTTGTTGAGTCTAGTGTAAACGGAATAAATAGTGGTGAGGCTGTATGTGGTGGTGGAAGACCTAACATTCCAGTTAAGGACAAGCCTTGGGATAACACCTTGCTTTTGGCTGAAGAGTGTATGTTCGGCGGTGGTTTTGCCAAATATCGCAATATACAGCCGAGTAAGCAATACATAAATAGTATTTACCACGGTGCCTACAAGGCAGAGGTATTTGCTAAAGTAGGTGGCTTTAATGAAGCATTAGGCAGAACAGAAGATAATGAGTTCCACCACAGAATTACACAGGCAGGATATAAAATCTGTTGTATGCCTGACATAATTTCATACCAGTATATAAGGGCAAGCTTGCCTAAGATGATAAATCAAAAATTTAGCAATGGCTATTGGATAGGGTTAACATTAAAAAAATATCCTAAGTGCTTGTCATTGTTTCATTTTGTACCAATGGTGTTTGTTCTTGCATTGTTGGTGTGTACTATTTTTGCAGTATTAGGGTTTAGCTGGTTTTTAATTGCTTTAGCAATTGTGTATTTATTGTTTGATATATACATAACTGCAAATGCATTTAAAAGTGAAAAACGATGTGCATATTTTGCGGTATTGCCATTAATATTTCCAGCTTTGCATATTGCCTATGGTATAGGTACTATTTTTGGAATAATCCACCTACCTATACGGAAAGATAATCTTAAAAAGGCAGAAGAAAGAATAAGAGAAGTAAAGAATTATTATTTGAAAAAATAATGTGGGTAAACACTACATATTAGCTATATTATGAGGGGAGTAGCAATTAATGGAACCGGTTGAATTTACAAGTGAACAGCTTAGAGAGCTTCAATTAAAAGAGTTGGATACGCTTGTATATTTTAAAGAATTTTGTGATAAGCATAATTTGCTGTTCTATTTCTGCGGTGGCTGTTGTATAGGCTCGCTACGAAATAAGGGATTTATCCCTTGGGATGATGATATTGATGTTTTTATGCCAAGAGAGGATTATGAAAAACTGCCACAGCTTTGGGAGAAGTATTCTGATAATGATAGATTCCTTTGCTTAAAAACAAATGATGATATATTTACAGGTAATATTTTTACAACTATTGTAGATACACAATCAACCTGTGTAAAAGCAAATCAGGCACATCTTGATATTCCTCACGGATTGGTTATGGATGTTTTTCCGCTTGATGGTTGTCCTGATGGCTTTAAAAGAAAAATTCAGAAGCTTTGGGCTTTGATTTACTCGTTGTTTTTGGCTCAAATAGTGCCTGAAAACCATGGTGGAATACTGGCTTTAGGTAGTAAAATTTTACTTGGTGTATTTAGAGGTAAAAAAATAAGGGCTAAAATATGGCAAACAGCCCAAAAGCAGATGAGTAAATATCCTGTAAGTGAATGTAGTAAAATCACAGAGCTTTGTGCAGGACCACACTATATGCAGTGTGAATATCCAAAAGAAGCCTTTGAATCAGCGGTATATAAAGAATTTGAAGGTATGCAGATGCCTATTCCTGTAGGATATGATATTTACTTAAAAACAGCCTTTGGTGATTATATGGAGATACCTCCGAAGGATAAGCAAAAGCCACATCACGATGTTGTGTATTGCAATTTAAACCAAAGCTGTTACGAATTTAAAAATCCTTATATTAAGAAAGAAAAATAACGGGGGTTAATCCACTATGATTTACGGAGCAATATTAGCAGGAGGAAGCGGTACAAGAATGCACGTTTCTTCAATGCCTAAGCAGTTTTTGCCACTAAGAGGTAAGCCGATTATTATTCATACACTTGAAAAAATGATTGCGTGCAGTAAGTTTGATGCTGTTTATCTTGGTGTTCATCCCAGCTGGATGTCATATATGTATGATTTGCTTGATAAATATGATGTGGGGGATTCTGATAAAATAAGACTTGCACCAGGTGGAGAGTCAAGAAACGAAACTATATTTAAAATTATTGATGAAATAAAAAGAGACTTTGGCGAGAACGAGGACGATATAATTGTTACACACGATGCTGTACGTCCTTTTGTTACAATGAGAATACTTGAAGAGAATATAGAAGCAGCTATTGAGTTTGGTGCTTGTGATACTGTTGTGCCTGCTACAGATACAATAGTGTGTTCAGTAAACGGACAGGAAATCTCTGAGATTCCTAACAGAGAATTTATGTATCAGGGTCAAACTCCACAGTCATTCAAGGTGAAAACACTAAAGGAGCTTTATAAACAGCTTACAGAGTCTGAAAAGAATATTCTTACTGATGCTTGCAAAATCTGTGTTATGAAGAATGTACCTGTAAAGCTTATTAGAGGTGAGACTTTGAATATGAAGATAACAACTGTTCACGATTACGAAATTGCCGAGGTTATAGCCGGAGGTATAAAACTTGATTAATTATATATATCAGCTTACTAATCCACAGTTTATTTCTGTAAAGCTTAGTGATGTTAACACAGAGGGTAAGGTGCTGGTAAGACCTAAGTATATGTCTATATGCCACGCAGACCAAAGATATTATCGTGGTCAAAGAGATATGAAGGTACTTATGAAAAAATTACCTATGGCACTTATTCACGAATGCTGTGGCGAGGTTATAATGGACAAAACCAATACCTTTAAAATTGGTCAACAGGTTGTAATGATACCTAACACACCAACAAGAAAGCTTAATTATATATACGAAAACTATGACGAAAAATCAAAATTTCTTTCAAGCTCCAGTGATGGCTTTATGCGTGAGTTTGTAGATCTTAGTCCAGACAGAATTGTGCCATTTGAGGGTATTCCACCACATATAGCTTGTATTACAGAGTTTTACAGTGTAGCTATTCACGCTGTTGATCGTATGATTAATTTTGCTCATATTCATCGTGACGAAATAGCTATTGTTGGTGATGGCTCACTTGCTTATGTTGTAGCGAGTACTTTAAGAGAGCGATTGCCTCAAAGCCGTATAACAATTATTGGCAGACGCCCAAGAAAGCTTGCAAGATTTTTATTTGCAGATAAAACATATGTAGCTTATGATTTGCCTGAGGATTATAGCTGTGACCATGCTTTTGAATGTGCAGGCGGAGAGGGAAGCTATGATGCTATAAGTGATATTATCAGACATATACGCCCACAGGGTACAATTATGCTTATGGGGGTAAGCGAAAATAAAATCCCTATAGATACCCGTATGATTTTAGAAAAGGGTCTTACAGTAGTTGGTTGCAGTCGTTCAGGTAAAAAGAATTTTGAAGATGCTGTAGCACTTATGCAAACTCAGCGTATTCGACGTAGACTAGGAAGTATTATCCACGAAGATGAGCCTGTAAGAAATATAGATGATATACATCGTGTATTTGCTACAGATCAGGATACACCATTTAAAACTGTTTTTAAATGGGAGTTGTAAATCAACTTACAAAATTGCTTTTTATAGTTGAATTTATGTTCAATGTGACAGAATATGTGAATAGGGTTAAAAAATTTAGAATTTAGGTTTATTTTTAAGATGAATACTGTTATAATTCAAAGAGAAAATTTGAATGTATACGCATATTTGAATGTATGAGAGGAGTAGCTGTTTTGTCGAACAATAACGAAATATATTCTTACACTGAAAAAGGCAAAAAACTTGAAAAAAGGCAACAGAAAAGAGAGAGAATGAGAAAACCTAAAAAAAGACCTTTATGGAAAACTGTTTTACTTTGTTTGCTTAGTGTGCTTTTATTGTTTTCAGGCTGTGGTATGATTTATTACTACAATTTAATAGATAACTTTAATTATAAGCCTATTGATGATAAGGGTGCTAACAAAAGGGAAGACGGATATTTTGCAGATGGTGATACATCCTTGGATATGTTTACAGGTGAGCTACTTAACGACCCTATGATACTTAATATTATGGTGTTTGGTGAGGATAGTGGAGTAGACAGCACTACTGATTATGGTAGAAGTGATACTATGATTATGGTATCAATTGATAATCGCCATAAAAAGGTTAAGCTTACTTCTTTTATGCGTGATATGCTTGTTAATATCCCTTGTGCAGATGATTCAGGAAGTGATCACGGATTAGATAAGCTAAATGCTGCTTATACATTGGGTGGTGCTGAGCTTTCTGTAAAAACAATAGAGTCAAACTTTGGTGTTGATATTGACAGATATGCAATAGTGAATTTTAAAAGCTTTAAAAATATTATTGATGCTTTAGGTGGTATTGATATTAAGCTTACTCAGGATGAAATTGACTATATCAACTGGCAGACATTTATTAATAAACAGTCAGAGGAAAGACACGAAATTACAGCACAGCCAGGTAAAGTTCACTTAAATGGCAGACAGGCTTTATGGTATGCTCGTAACAGAGGCTACGAGGAGGATGAACACCCTGAATTTGTTGTTGAGGGTGATGACTTTGATAGAACATCTCGTCAAAGAAATCTAATGAGAACATTGATGAATGAGATGAAAAGTGCAAGTATTACAGATATCGTTAAGATTGTAAGCGAAATAGGCCCAATGATAACAACCAACCTTAAAAAGGACGAAATAACAACACTAGTAGGAAATTCATTAACCTATCTTTCATATGATGTAAACGAATTTAGTCTTCCTACAGGTGATTGCTATAGATATGGTTGGTACAATCAGCAATCTGTACTTGAGATAGTTGATATGCAGTTAATGCGTACACAGCTTGCTAAGTTTGTATTTGGCGAGGAAACAGTTGTTGCAAATAATGAGGAAATTGCAACAGACCCTCCAACTGAGGAGGCAAGCTATACAGGATATTCCGATACACTTGAATCTACAGAGCCATACTCAGAATATTCTGAGTACGATTCATATAGTGAGTATGATGGATATTAAAAATATAAAAAGCTAAGAAAAAGAGCAAGTCCGTTGTTTTATACGGCTTGCTCTTTATATTTTGTAGTTTTTTATTTGGTTATTTTAAACACGATATTTGTAATAAAGGTCATATCGTTTTCATTAAAGCTCATAGTTAATTCACCGTTGTATTTTTTTACTACACGCTTAATACTTTTTAAACCTACACCGTGTATGCTTTGTGATTTTTTCGATGAAATAATGTGGTTTTGTGTTACCACTACTTTCTGCTTTACTGAGTTTGTAAGAGAAATAGAAAGAAATTGATTATTTGTATTTATTATAAAATCTATAAATTTTACAGGGGCTGAGCTTGAGGCTTCAACAGCATTTTCAAGAATGTTATCAAGCAATGCTGTTATATCAGGCTCACTCATAAAATCTATTTTTGTGTTACGTATGTCGATATTAAATTTTATCTTAGCTTCATCACATAACTTTTTGTATCTGTTAGTTATTACATTTACAAGAGTATGGTTACAGTAATCTATAGGATTATTTATGCCAAATTCTCCTATAATGCTCTCAATATAATTGTTTATACTATTATCGTTTTCAGGGGCAAGAGTTTTAATTGTATTTAAATGACGTTTTATATCGTGAATAACAATTTTAGTATTTTCATTTTGTTGATTCAATAGCTCATAGTATTCGGCTGTAGCACTTTCTTTTTGTTGTTCAATTTCAAGCTCCATATTACGTCTGTTAATTTTTAACGTGAACTCATAAACTATGAAAACAACAACATTAGAGGTAAACAACAGTACAAAGCTTAAAGCTAAAAGTGAAGCTCGTTTTTGTTCTATCTGATAACCGCTAAATGAAAATAAAATAAGATATATTAATATCATACTTGAAACAGGTAGAATAAATAAAGGTAACGATATCTTATTACTTTCGTAGCTGTGTTCTTTGGTAGATAATTTAAGAATAATATAAATGGTAAAGCAGTATAAAGTTTTGCTTAGTATTGATTGAATTATAAGGTTAGTAGAATTATCCAGACAAGCAAGAAGATTTACGCCAAATAGTGAAGAACAAGAAAACATAACAATTATTTCTGTAATCGACATTAATAATAAAAGCATAAATGGATGGAAAATACAGGATTTTATATTTGC
Source organism: Acutalibacteraceae bacterium (assembly GCA_036311185.1). Lineage (GTDB taxonomy): Bacteria > Bacillota > Clostridia > Oscillospirales > Acutalibacteraceae > CAG-964. The sequence continues at coordinate 12,983 of JAXJQK010000071.1, forward strand.
ATTATAACACAGATAAAGTGTGAAAAAATTGCATAATAAAAAGCTTAGCAAATTAAACAACGGTATATTAAATAGTCTTGATGAATACAGTACTATATATGTAATTATCAAGGTAGTGTATAAAAATTTTTTACTTACCTTTCTTTCGAATTTTGTTTCAAAATAAAATAAAGACATAAGAACTTCAGTCAGAAAAATAAAACAGTAGCAAATTGTATATATCATAGCTGTGCACCTATATAATTAAAGTAATCTTTTTTAAATCCATAATAACCACGTTGAGAAATAGGCAATATGAATTTATGAGAATCAAATTCCAGAACAACCTCAGTTTTGTTGAACTTGGTTACATACTGCATATTTATAATGTAGCTGTGATGAGGTTGGGAAAAATAATTAATTGATTTTAATTTTTCTCTCCAATATGAAATTCTTTTATTTGTTTTATATTTTCCTGATTTTGTAATTATCACAGCTTTGTGGTTTTCGGTAGTTATATATAGCATATCACTTGTAAATACAGTGTATGTTTCATCGTAATAATCTACAGTTATTACTCGAGTGTTGGTAAGATAACGCTTTATGGCAGAGTCAAAGCCTCTAAAAAACCTGTCGTTATCAATTGGTTTTGTTATGTATCTAAAAACTCCTAAATCCATTGCATCGTCAAGATAACATTCATATGAAGTGATAACAAAAATAATTATGTTATTATTTTTTTGTTTTAAAATAGAGGCAAGCTCTAAACCACCTATAGGAGGAACCTCTATATCTATAAATGCTATATCATATGCAGTGTTTTTCAAAGTTGGTTGTTCACTGTCTGTAAAAGTATCTATTTCAAAAAGCAGATTTTGCTTTTCCGAATAAGTAATAATATTTTTATTGATATTATTTACAATATCAATATCATCGTCACAAATTAATATTTTCAAAGTAATCACCTTTAATTACTGGGGTATATTTCTATTATAGCACAAATGTAAATTAAAGTCATTAATGTGTAAGAGAAAAAACATCACTTTGTTTAAATTTGATATCACTTTGTTCATATTTGTATATTTTAAAATAATATATGATATACTTAACTCGAGGAGGTGAGCATATTGAAAAATATTAAAGGAATTCTATGCAGAATTTCTCCACTTATATTATCATGCCTTACATTGGTTCTTACGTTAAATGCAAATTCAACTAATTGCTTTGTAATGTATCAGCCTCAAAAGCCAGCTAAACTCGACGCATTTAAAAAGGTAAAATGATGGATAGTGTAAGTGAAAAAATTATAGAGTTCTTTGTATCTAATAACATAATAAAAAATGAAGATAAAGAGCTTTATAAGTATGCGTTGAGTATAACTATATCAGCAGTTATACATATTTTAACGATAATTGTATTAGGGATAACTTTCAGTTTAGTGGTAGAAAGTATTGTTTTTTATATGTGTTTTATTGCGATACGCAAATTTGCCGGAGGATATCATTCTAAAACAGCGGGTAGATGTTATTTCCTTTCTGTATTATTATCTGTAATGTTGTTAATAGTTCTAAAATTATTAATATGTAATATGAGTAGCGTAATAAATATAATTACAATTACAGTTAGTTTGATTTCTGTGGTATGTATATGGATTATGTCACCGTTAGATACAGAAAATAATCCTTTGTCAGATAAAGAAAAGGTCGTGTACAGAAGGGTAGCACGAATTATTTCTTTATTAGTATTTATGATGTTTATAGTTTTTCTCATTTTGGGTAAATATAATATAGCCTTATCAGTGGGATTAGGTATATTTATGAGTGTAGTGGTTTTGATAATGAGAAAGATACAATTGTTTTTTAAAAAAACACGATAAAATTTCTACTGCTACTGAAAAAATATAGCAACACTAAGTATTCTCAAATGATAATTAGAATACTTAGTGTTGTGTGAGCGGTTTTTTTGTATAACAAGTTGTGAATTAAATTTACCACATCTGTCGGTTTAATGTTTAACTGACAGGTGTAGTTTTTTATTATATTAAATTCATCTCACAGAGCTTTTTATTCAGTAAAGCAACTGGTAAACCAACCACGTTGTAGAAATCACCGTCGATTTTTTTTACGAGTTTTGCACCTTTACCTTGAATTCCATAGGCACCAGCTTTGTCCATAGGCTCTTCAGTAGCTACATATTCTTCAATCTCTTTGTTTGTAAGTTCGTAAAACTCAACATACGTGGTTTGTGAAAAAGAAATAGCCTTGTCCTTGTAAAAAATAGAACATCCTGTAATAACCTTGTGCTTTCTGCCTGAAAGAGAGGCTAAGATTTTTTTAGCGTCCTCTTTATCCTTAGGCTTACCAAGCATAGTATCATCAAGAAAAACACCTGTGTCACATCCGATAACCATATCATTATAATGGTTGTTGGTGTGAATATATCTTGCTTTTTCTGTAGCTAGATATTCAGGGATTTTATCAAGCTGAATATCAACATTAACTGTTTCGTCTATGTCAGCTGGTTCTATAGAGAATGAATCACAAATTAGCTTTAATAGTTCTTGTCTTCGTGGTGATGCTGATGCTAGTATAATCATAGTAATTTTAAACCTCCAAAAAATATCGCAACAGCATTATACTGTTGCGATGATGTGATTTTTAATTATTTTGCTGAATTAATAACCTTTAAAAATTCGTCTTTTCTTGTTACATTTTCAGTATCCTTTTCTTTGTCAGATACTGACTTTTCATCAGGGTAGATAAGAAGATATTTATTATTGTCAGACATATAAGCATAAGAAACAGTTCTGCCAAATAAATTAAATGAGCCATTCTCTATAACACTGTTTATTGTGCTTTTTGCAAGCTCGCTATTTGTATCTTCAAATTCATAAATTTCAACAGAGAATTTAGAACCATTTACACTTACGCCGTCCATACGGTAGCCTGATTTTGCTCCGATAAGGTTAGCACTGGTCTTTATGCAGTTATCATCTGGAATATACTCTTTTTCTTTCAATGTTTTACATATAGCCTCAACACCAGTAGCTTTATCGCCAAATTCACTGATTTTTACTTTGTTTTCAGTAGGCACGGTTGCTGGTTGCATACCACAACCAGTAATAGATAAAATTGCAATAATTGCCACAACTAATGCAATGATTTTTGAAAAATTCTTTTTCATATATTAATAACCTCGTTTCATTTTGTTAACATCAGTAAGCTGATTTCATATAGAATTAATTATAACTTATTTATAGCATTAATTCAAGTGTAAATCACAAGTTTATAATTTATTCAGCAATTGATTTTATAAATTTTTAAAACTCTGTCATTTAATTGACTAATATATCTATTTTGTTTAAAATAAAAGTATAGAATAGAAAGTGAGGTGTCACAATGAATAATTATATATTGATTGCTGGAGTTAATGGAACAGGAAAATCAAGTTTGCGTGGTGTTCTTGAAGGTCAAGGAACACCTTTGGGACATATTATTGATGCTGATGCTATTGCAAAACAAAATAATTATGATAATATACGTGCAGGCAGACAAGCTATATCTGAAATACAGTTTTGCCTTGATAATAATATCTCATTTACACAGGAAACAACTCTTTCAGGTCATAGAACTGAGAGAACACTTAAACAAGCAAGAAAACAAGGGTATTTTATTACAATGTACTATGTTGGTTTAAGTTCAAAAGAAGAAAGTATAATCAGAATTGCCAATAGAGTGCGTAAGGGTGGTCATAATATTCCTGAAATAGATGTTATAAGACGTTTTGAAAACAGAATTGACTCGCTAAGTAAGGTTATTCCGCTGTGTGATAAGGTTGTTTTCTATGATAACGAAAACGGTTTTGTAAAGGTTGCAGAAATTATGAATAACAAGTTTAATTATACTAATGGATTACATCCAGAGTGGTTGAGTGAGGTAAAAGAAAAGTTGAATTTGTAAAATATATTTTTGATAAAAGGCTCAGAAATTCTCTTGAAATAGGAGCTTAAAGGCAAAATTCTGATTGACAAATCTAGTATCTTCTGCTAAAATATTATAAGCCGCATATAGTGGGCTTTTTTAAGTTGGAAAAATTTCCACGCCTAGTTATAGCGAGACTTTAAAAAGGATGGTACTTAATTATGTACGCAATTATCGAAACAGGTGGCAAGCAGTACAAGGTAGAGAACGAGGACGTAATCTTCATTGAGAAGCTTGACGCAGAAGCAGACGCAACAGTTGAGTTCAAGGTTGTTGCACTTTCAAGTGATGCTGGTCTTAAAGTAGGTGCTCCTTATGTTGAGGGTGCTACTGTAACAGCTCAGGTTCTAAAGAACGGCAAGGGCAAGAAGATTACAGTTGCTACTTACAAGCCAAAGAAGGGCGAAAAGAGAAAGATGGGTCACAGACAGCCATATACAAAGGTTAAGATTCAGTCTATCAACGCTTAATTATGACAAAGGTAAACTTACTCACATTGGCAAATGGTGACTTGGTTGGTTTTAGAATTACAGGTCATTCAGGCTTTGCCGAAAGTGGCAGTGACATTGTTTGTTCAGCTATAAGCTCAGCCGCTTATATGACAGCAAATACCGTTACAGAAATCATCAAGGTTTCAGCAGAAATTGATGTTAACGAGGCTGACGGTGGTATGTTGCTAAGAGTTTTCCAAAAGGATGCAACAGCGTGCAGAGATATTTTGCAGGGCTTTAAGTTGCATATGCTTGCTCTTGAGGAGCAGTATTCAGATTATATGATTGTAAATAATACGGAGGTGTAACAAAATGCTTAAGATAAATATTCAGCTATTTGCTCACAAAAAAGGTATGGGTTCTACAAAGAACGGCCGTGATTCAGAGTCTAAAAGACTTGGTGCTAAGCGTGCAGACGGTCAGTTTGTAAAGGCAGGTAACATTCTTTACAAGCAGCGTGGTACTCACATTCACCCAGGTGTAAATGTTGGTCGTGGTTCTGACGATTCTCTATTTGCTATGGTTGACGGTGTAGTTCGTTACGAGCGTATGGGCCGTGACAGAAAGCGTGTAAGCGTTTACGCAGAGCAGTAATATACTGTAATTTATTTCGGTATTTCTAAGGGCGGTGGTTTTTACTCCGCCCTTTTTGCGTATATCTATATATAAATATAAAGTGAAAATTGGGATTTGTTGAGTTACTCACAAACCAAACAGCACAAACTGATTACCCTAAAATTACTCACTATATACAAATGTAGTTTGACTATGTGTGGGGGATTCCATAAGGGGGCTTGCCCCCCTTTGGTCGTTCAGTGAGGGGTTTGGGGAGAGGGATCGAAACCTCTCCCCAACAATCTTTGCTTACTTTCTTTTGTAAGAAAGTAAGAGCCCGTGCGGCTTGAGCACATTATAAAAATAAAAATTTTATTATAAATTAATAGTTTGTAAGAGTTGGTATCTTTAAGTTTACAATAAAAACAATTAAGACACCGACACATTATATGTGTCCCTTAAAATACAAACTAAGTTTTATAAAAAACTAATTGTACGCAATGTAAACGTGAGCAACAGCTCACACCTACAAATCCCAATTTGTATTTAAAATAAGAAAATTTTATGTTCTTTAAAAACGCAGAAAATATTTTTTATGAAAATACTACATTATGAAAGGTAGTGAAATAAATGTTTGTAGATAAGGCGAAAATTTATATAAAAGCAGGCGACGGTGGAGATGGCTCTGTTTCATTTCATCGTGAAAAATATGTAGCGTCTGGTGGTCCTGACGGTGGTGACGGTGGCAGGGGAGGTAATGTACTTTTCTTGGCTGACGACAACCTTTCTACTCTTGCTGATTTTAGATATAAGAGAAAATATGTTGCACCAAAGGGTGAAAACGGAAAGGCGAAGAGAAGCTCAGGTAAAAACGCAGAGGATTTAATTGTGCGTGTACCAAGAGGTACTCTTGTAAAGGACGCAGAAACAGGTAGATTGCTTGCAGATGTTTCTGGAAAAGAGCCTGTGCTTGTAGCTAAAGGAGGTAACGGTGGCTGGGGTAATATCCACTTTGCAACAGCTACAAGACAAACTCCTCGTTTTGCAAAGCCAGGTCTACCAGGTGAGGAATACGAGGTAACTCTTGAACTTAAATTGCTTGCAGATGTTGGACTTGTGGGATTCCCTAATGTTGGTAAAAGTACTCTTGTTTCTGTTGTAAGTCAAGCTAAGCCTGTAATTGCCAATTACCATTTTACAACTATAACTCCTGTTTTAGGTGTTGTAAGTATGGGAGAGGGTAACTCTTTTGTAATGGCTGATATTCCTGGACTTGTAGAAGGTGCTTGGGAGGGTGTAGGTCTTGGACATCAATTCCTAAGACACGTAGATCGCTGTAGAATGTTGGTTCACGTTGTAGACATTGCAGGTAGTGAGGCAAGAGACCCTAAAGAGGACTTTAGAATTATTAATGAAGAGCTAGAGAAGTTCAACCCTGAGCTTGCAAAAAGACCAATGATAGTAGCAGGTAATAAATGCGACCTTGCAACTGATGAGCAAATCGAAGACTTCAAGAAATTTGTAGAGGAACAGGGCTACGAGTTTTTCCCTATTATGGCACCAATTAACGAGGGTGTAGATGACCTTATGAACAAGGTGCTTGAAATGCTAAGTAAGCTACCTCCTATAACACGCTACGAGGCTGAGCCAGCACCTGTTGTACAGCCAGAAAGAATTGATAAAAGTAAGGTTCAGATTACAAAGCACGACGGTATTTATTTTGTTGAGGCTAAGTGGCTGTTCAATATTATGAAGTCAGTAAACTTTGATGATTACGAGTCATTGCAGTACTTCCAGCGTGTGCTTATTAATGGTGGCGTAATAGACGCATTGCGTGAGGCTGGTATTAACGAGGGCGATACCGTATCAATTTACGACCTTGAATTTGATTTTGTTGAGTAAGAGGTAGAAGTATGGATAGCTTATTGTCCTGTAATTTTGATTTAAGACAAATATCACCACTTACACTGTCGTTTATCGGTGACAGTGTATATGATTTAATGGTGCGTGAATATGTAATTTCACTTGCAAATAGACCAGTGGGACAGCTTAACAAGCGTAAGGTAAATGTTGTTAACTGTAAATTTCAGGCTGAATGTGCAGAAATTCTTGAGCCACATCTTACAGAGGAAGAAACTGTTATATACAAGCGTGGAAGAAATGCAAATGTTCATAGCGTACCTAAAAATGCTAATAGACAGGATTACCACACAGCCACAGGCTTTGAGGCTTTGTTTGGATATTTGTATCTTAAAAAAGACATTGCACGTCTGCGTGAGCTGTTTGACTTAATTGTTAAAAACATTTACGAGAGTGTAAAGTGATTAAAAAAGGAAAAATACTTTATTTTGGGGTTTAGGGCTTGTTTGAAAAAGAAAAAGTACTGGATTTTTGTTGCAAATCGAGGGATTTCGAGGCGAAAACCACAGAAATACTGACGTATTTCGAGGATTTTCAACGCAGAAATCACCGATTTCGGGGCAAAATAGACAGTGCTTTTGATTTTTCAAACAAGCCCTAAAACAGTTATTGACAAATTTCTTTAGCTATGATATAATCCTAGCGTATTTAATATACAGAGTAGATACTTGAGCGTTGCTAAATGCTTAGTGCTTATCAAACGGGGAGTTGTTGATAGGACGAATGGACTTTTCCTACGATTCAGGTATTGCATCCCGCTGTTGAATAAGGTATAACATTGATTTTATAGCGGAGATGTGTTTTTATAGCACAGCTTCGCTTTTATTTTGCAAATTGATTGTAGTTTCTCCTTATCCGACAAATAAAATTCAGGAGGATATTTATGGTTAAAGAAAATTTAAAAAAGAAAGCATTATCAGAACAAGGCTCATCTAATGTAGTAATTGCGAAATCTATTGTGAACTTTCAATTCAGTTCAGTGCAAATTATAGCATTTGGTGCAATATTTATGGCTTTGCGTGTAGTTTTAGGCTTTTTAGAAATTAATATAGGAGACTCTTACCGTATTACCTTTTCTCCAATTCCTGTTACACTGGCTTCTTATATGCTAGGGCCTGTTGTTGGTGGAATAATAGGTGCTTGTGGTGATATAATAACTCTTATTATTCACCCTACAGGTGGTATAAATTTTGGTATTCTGCTTGCAAAAACACTTTGGGGTGTATTAATGGGATTATTTCTTTACAATAGATCTGTTACAATATTTAAAAGTATTATAGCTAATTTTGTTACAATACTTGTTTGTAATGTAATTATAACAACAGCAAGCCTGTGCATTGTGTATGGGTACCCTCTTATGGCTATATTACCTGTAAGATTAATAACTAATATAATTCTGTTGCCTATATATACCTTTGCAACCAGCTTCTTTTGTAAATTAGTTACAAATATCTATAAAAAAATACAGCCTAAATATTCTAATACTGTTTTAACAAATGAATAAATTAATAAAATTTTTAAAATCCCACAGAATAACGCTGTGGGATTTTGAGTTTTATGTGGTTGCAATTTATTTATAAAAATGTTAAAATGTAATTTAGAATGCAGTATTATACGCTGTTGAAAAGGTGAGGTAATTATGGTAAAGAGTATGACCGGTTACGGTGGTAGCAGACAAACTGTTAATAACAGAGAAATTTCTGTTGAAATTCGTTCTGTAAACCACAGATATTTTGAGCTTAATTGCAGAACACCAAGAGAAATGGGATTTCTTGAGGAAAAAATAAAGTCAGTAGTTAAGCAAAAGGTTTTTAGAGGAAAAGTAGATATTTTTGTAAACATAGGTGCAGATGAGAATGAACAGGCTGTTGTAACAATTAATCATAGCTTAGCGTCAGGCTATGTAAACGCTTTGCGTGAGCTTGCTGTAAAGTATGGTTTAAGTGACGATATTTCTGTTTCATCTGTTGCGAGATACGGAGATATTTTCAAGATAAGCAAGCCTCAGGCAGATGAAGACGAGGTATGGAATAACGTTAGGATTGTTTTAGACGAAGCACTTGACAATTTTGTTTCTATGCGTCAGCTTGAGGGTGAAAAGCTTTATGAGGATATCAATTCAAGATGTAAAACAATATTAGAGCTTGTATCAAAGGTAGAGGAGCGTTCTCCACAGACTGTTGAAGAATACAGAAATAAATTAACCGAAAGAATGAACGAGATTTTATCTACCGTAACAGTTGATGAACAGCGTATTATTACAGAGGCAGCAATATTTGCCGATAAGGTGGCAGTTGCTGAAGAAACAGTAAGGCTAAGAAGTCATTTTGAACAATTTGATAATATATTAAATGGCGAGGGCTCAGTAGGTAGAAAAATTGATTTTATCCTTCAGGAAATGAACCGAGAGGCGAATACAATAGGCTCAAAGGTGCAAGACGCACAGCTGGCACATATTGTAGTTGACATAAAAGCAGAGCTTGAAAAAATAAGAGAACAAATTCAGAATATAGAATAACGAGGTTTTATATGAAACTGATTAATATAGGCTTTGGCAACTTTGTTTCGGCAGATAAGGTTATTGCTGTAGTATCGCCTGATTCTGCACCGATAAAAAGAATTATTCAAGACGCTAAAGAGCAGGGTATGCTTATTGATGCTACATATGGCAGAAAAACTCGTTCTGTAATAATTGCAGAGAGTGAGCATATTATTTTATCGGCAATTAACCCAGAAAGCTTAGGTAACAGAGCTGTAATTGAGGAGGTTGATGATAATGAGCAAGGGTAAAATTTTAGTAATATCAGGGCCTTCAGGTGTTGGTAAGGGTACAGTAGTAAAGGAGCTTCTTAAAGATGCAGATGAATTTGCGTTGTCAATATCTGCTACTACACGCCAGCCACGAGAGGGTGAGCTGGATGGTGTAAATTACTTCTTTCTTACTAAAGAGAAGTTTCTGGCTAAGGCAGAAAGCAACCAAATGCTTGAATATGCAGAGTATTGCAATAATTATTACGGTACTCCAAGAGAATATGTTGAGAATACTATTGAAAAGGGTAAAAATATTATTCTTGAAATAGAGGTTCAGGGAGCAATGAAAGTAAAAGAGAGTATGCCAGAGGCTGTAACTCTGTTTATTATGCCTGATAAGTGGGAAACTCTTGAAAGAAGACTTCACAAAAGAGGAACTGAGTCTGAAGAAGTAATTCAGGAAAGACTAAAAACAGCTATAACCGAAATTCAGCAGGCTCATAAATATGACTATATAGTTATAAACGGTGAGCTTGAAAAGTGTATTGAAGATGTTAAGTCGGTTATAGAGGTTGAAGGAATGAAAACAAGCTATAATTTAGATTTTATTAAAGGAGTGCTAAAAGATGCAAATGCGTAGACCTTCAGTAGATGATATGCTACAAAACAAAATTACAAGATATTCATTGGTGATTGCAGTGGCTAAAAGAGCAAGAGAAATTTCAACAGAGAATGCAAATATGGGCATAATAGTTGATGAAAAGCCTGTTCTTGCTGCAATTAAAGATTTTGAAAATCATAAGTATGCTATTTTAGAGCCAGATGTAAACGACTGATAAAATGGTTGAAAATTCTGAGAATGTTGCTTTGTCTGAAAACGCTGTACTTGTTGGCGTAGCTATAGACAAGGCAACATACAGCTTTGACCGAATTTTTGAATATATTGTTCCGTCTGAGCTTATAGAAAATGCAAATTCCGGTTGCAGGGTTGTTGTACCATTTGGCAGAGGTAACAGGCAAAAGCAGGCTATGATTATGTATAAAAAATCATTTACTGGTGATACAAAAAGCTATAAAATGATTTTAAAGGTGCTTGACGAAAAGCCTGTTTTGTCAAATGAAATGCTCTCTTTAGTTGAATTTATGAAAAACAGATATTATTGCACTATGTATGACTGCATATGTGCTATGCTTCCTGTTGGTATAAATTATAAATTCAATGCAATGTATAGCGTTAATTCAGATTGTGAATATGATGTTGTACTTCTTGACGAGCTTCAAAGGCAAGTATATGACTACCTTGTACAAAGAAAAAGGCCTGTAAGCAGTTCTGTTATTTTTAAGGATTTAGGGCTTGATAGCACAAACCCTGTACTTCATACAATGTCTATGATGGGTGTGCTTGATAAGCAGGATGAGGCTTCAAGGCGAATAGGCGACAAGCTACAGAAAATGATACGTCTTACAGGTGAAAATACAAGCACAAAGCTTACACCAAAGCAAGGCGAGGTGTATGAAATGCTTAATGTAGCCTATGCCTTATCAGTAAAAGAGCTTTGCTATTATACAGGCTGTACACAGTCAGTTGTCGATGCTCTGGTAAAAAAGGGTATGGCTGAATATTTTGAAACAGAGGTTTTTAGAACTCCTGCAATATACCGAAGTGTTAAAAATTCAGATAGTGAGATAAAGCTCACTCTGGAACAGCAAATGGCATATGATGATCTAACTAAAAGGTATAAATCTGGTAAGGGTCAGGTGTCGTTGCTTTATGGTGTAACAGGTTCGGGTAAGACCTCTGTTTTTATGCGATTAATTGACACAGCCTTAAAGGATAACAAGGGCGTTATAGTAATGGTGCCTGAAATAGCTCTTACACCACAGCTTATTAACTTGTTTACAGAAAGATATGGACAAAGTGTGGCTGTGTTCCATAGTGGTCTTTCGGTAGGAGAGCGACTAGACGAGTGGAAGCGTGTAAAAAATGGCTATGCAAAAATTGCAGTAGGCACAAGAAGTGCTGTTTTTGCTCCGTTTGATGATATTGGTTTGATTATTATGGACGAAGAGCAGGAATATACCTATAAGTCAGAATCTAACCCACGTTTTCACGCAAGAGATATTGCAAAGTACCGTTGCAACAAGCATAATTGCTTGTTGTTGTTAGCCTCAGCTACACCGTCAATAGAGAGCTTTTATAACTGCCAAAAGGGTAGATATTCTATGAACAAGCTAACAACACGCTATGGTAATGCTCGTTTGCCAAGGGTTATTATTGCAGATATGAATGAGGAACAGCAAAAGGGAAATTACAGTGGTGTTGGCAGTGTGCTTTTAAAGGCTATTGAAAAAAACCTTGAAAAGGGTAGACAGTCTATAATTTTACTTAATCGCAGAGGCTACAACACCTTTGTTTCGTGCAAAAGCTGTAACGAGGTTGTGTCGTGCCCTAATTGTTCAATATCACTGACATATCATTCTGATAATAACAGATTAATGTGTCATTACTGTGGATATTCTGAGCCTTTGCAACAGCAATGCCCTGTATGTAAAAGCTATGGCTTGAGATTTTCAGGCTTAGGCACACAAAGGGCAGAGCAAACCTTAATGGATGCATTTCCTAATGCGAAAATATTAAGGCTTGATGCAGACTCCACAATTGCAAAATTTTCACACGAGAAAAAGCTAAGTGATTTTTCAGATGGTAAATATGATATTATGATAGGTACTCAAATGGTAGCAAAGGGGCTTAATTTCCCTAATGTTACCCTAGTAGGTGTTTTGTCAGCTGACCAAATGCTTTATTCTGATGATTACCGAAGCTATGAGCGAGCCTTTTCACTGCTTACACAGGTTGTAGGACGTTCGGGCAGAGGTGATTTAGAGGGTAGTGCAATAATTCAGACCTTTACACCAGATAACCCTACAATTTTACTATCAGCAAAGCAGGATTACGACAGCTTTTATAAAAATGAAATTCTCTTACGCAAGGCTATGTTGTATCCACCATTTTCGGATATATGTATGGTTGGCTTTGTTGGAGAAAATGAGCAGAAAACAGAAAATTCAGCACAGGAATTTACCAAAATTCTTATAGAAAAAGCAGGTAGTGAATATTCTCATATTCCATTGCGTGTTTTAGGGTATTCCAGTGCTTCTATAAATAGAATTAATAATAAATACAGATATAAATGTGTTATGAAGTTTAGAAATAGTGTTGATTTCAGAAAAATGCTTTCAGAGCTTTTGATTGATTTCAGCAAGGATAAAAGATTTAACAGCGTTACAACGTATGTTGATATTAATCCTGATACGATTTTATAATAAGGAGGAATCTAATATGGCAATGAGAAATATTGTAAAAGAGGGCGACAATGTACTTGCTAAAAAATGTCATCCTGTAGTGAAATTTGATGAAAGATTGGCAACTCTTATTGACGATATGAAAGAAACTCTTGAAAATGCCAATGGTGTAGGCTTAGCAGCACCACAGGTAGGTATTTTGCGTAGAGTTGTAGTTATTAACATTCCTGAAATTAATGTTGATGTTGAGCTTGTAAATCCTGAGATAATAGAGCAAAGTGGTAACCAAGAGGAAATGGAGGGCTGTTTGTCTTGCCCTAATGAGTGGGGTATTACAAAAAGACCTATGAAGGTTACTGTAAAGGCTTATGATAGAAAAGGCGAGGAATTTACAATAAGTGGCGAAGGCTTGCTTGCACGTTGTCTATGCCATGAGCTTGATCACCTTGACGGTGTGCTTTTCAAAGAGCGTACAATAAGAATGATAGACGAGTCAGAGCTTGACTAAGGAGAATCAAAGATGAATGTTGTATATATGGGCACACCTGAATTTGCAGTGTTGCCGTTAGATGCTATTATAAAAGCAGGGCATAATGTAACAGGTGTATTTACTCAGCCAGATAAACCAAAGGGCAGAGGCTACACTCTTACACCACCACCAGTAAAGGTAAGAGCATTAGAAAATGAAATACTGGTATTTCAGCCAACTTCTATGAAAGACGGTGAAGCACTTAAAATACTTGAAGAATTAAATCCTGATGTAATAGTTGTTGTAGCTTACGGTAAAATTTTACCTAAGGCTATTCTTGATTTACCAAAGTATGGCTGTGTAAATGTACACGCTTCACTTTTGCCAAAGTACAGAGGAGCAGGTCCTATTCAGTGGTGTGTGCTTAATGGTGAAGAAGAAACAGGTGTAACAACAATGAAAATGGCAGAGGGCTTGGATACAGGTGATATGCTGTTAAAGTCTGCTACAAAAATTGGCGAAAATGAAACAGCAGGTGAGCTTCACGACAGACTTTCTCAAATGGGTGCCGATTTAATAGTAGATACACTTACAGCACTTGAGAATGATAGTGTTGTTCCAGAAAAACAGGATGATAGCTTATCTAACTATGCTCCAATGCTTACAAAGGAGCTTTGTAAAATAGATTGGAATAAATCTGCACAGGAAATTCATAATCAGGTGCGTGGACTAAACCCTTGGCCTGTTGCTACAGCAGTAGTAAATGGTAAAAAGGTTAAAGTTTTTGCAACTACCATAAGCGAGAAAAACGGAGAGGCTGGCAAGGTGCTTTGTGAAAATCCGTTGACAGTTGCTTGTGGTGAAAAATCTTTAGTAATTCACGAGCTACAGCTTGAGGGCAAAAAGCGTATGAAATCAGATGACTTTGTGCGTGGCTATAGAATTACCACTGATACAGTTTTTGAATAAGTAAGGAATTAAGGTATGAAAAATCCCAGAAAAATTGCACTGAAGGTTTTATTAAAAATAGAACAAGAGGGTGCATACTCTAATATCGAACTGAATAATAGCCTTAAAGAGGCAGAGCTTACAGGTAAAGATGCAGGCTTTTGCTCAGCACTTGTTTATGGTGTGCTTGAAAGAAAAATACTTCTTGATTATATAATCAGACAATATACAACCATTCGTCTTAAAAAGATAGAAGTGCCTGTACTGAATATTTTAAGACTTGGATTTTTACAGCTTTTATTTATGGATAAAGTACCTGAAAGTGCTGCTGTAAATGAAAGTGTAAAGCTTGCAAAAAGCATGAAGCTACAAAAGGCTTCGGGCTTTATAAATGCAGTAATGCGTAATTTCGTAAGAGCAGGCTGTAAATATAAATTGCCAGATAAATCCAATTCCGTAGCATATTATTCTGTATTATATTCAACACCTGAAAGTATTGTAAAGCTTTGGCTAAGGTCTTACGGAGAAGAAAATACTGTAAAGATTTTAGAAAATCAGTCGGGCAGACCACCTATTGCAATAAGAGTGAATACACTTAAAACAACTGCCGAAGAGCTGAAAAAATCATTTGAGGATAGTGGAATAACAGCCGAATATACAGGTGTAGATAATGCATTATTTGTAAGTGCAACAGGTGCTATTGAAAACACAGTGCAATATAGACAAGGACTTTTTCACGTACAGGATATAGCTTCTCAGCTTTGTTGCAGTGCTTTAGCACCAAAGCCAGATATGCTAGTGTATGATTTTTGTTCTGCCCCTGGTGGTAAAGCCTTTACAATGGCTCAGCTTATGGAAAATAAGGGTGAGCTAAAGGCTTTTGATATGTACGAGCATAAGGTTAAGCTGATAAATAACGGTGCTTACAGACTGGGAATAAAAAATATTAACGCACAGCTAAGAAATGCGTTAAGTAATGACAGCCTACCACAGGCTGACAGAGTGCTATGCGATGTTCCTTGCTCTGGTTTAGGTATTATAAGACGTAAGCCAGAGATTAAATATAAAGAGGATTTAGGATTAGATACCTTACCACAGCTACAGTATGATATACTTTGTAATTGTTCAAGATATGTAAAGTCAGGTGGTATGCTTGTTTATTCCACCTGTACACTTAATCCTGCTGAAAATGAGGAGAATGTAAAAAAATTCCTAACAGAACATTCAGAGTTTCAGCCCTTGAAGATTGCTTTAAAAGATGATATAATAAATGTTATAAGTGCAACTGAGAATACTGTTACATTAGCACCACAGAAAAATGGCAGTGATGGTTTCTTTATAAGCTTATTTGTAAGAAAATAAATTTTTTAAGAAAAGAGGTATGCCCGTGAGTGAGCTAAAGGATATAAAATCGTTAACTCTTAATGAGCTTACAAACGAGATGAACGCTCTGGGACTACCTGCCTACAGAGCTGAGCAAATTTTCAAATGGTTACACGAAAAGGCTGTGCAATCATTTGATGAAATGCTGAATATACCTAAGAATATAAGAAAAAGTTTAACTGAATTATATTACATCTCTGTAGCAACTATTGAAAAAAAGCAGATTTCTTGTTATGATGGTACAATAAAATATTTATTCAGGCTAAATGATGGTGAGTTTATAGAATCTGTTCTTATGGATTACCACCACGGACATACAATATGTATTTCTACACAGGTGGGCTGTAAAATGGGCTGTACATTTTGTGCAACAGGA
Organism: Acutalibacteraceae bacterium; assembly: GCA_036311185.1. Taxonomy (GTDB): domain Bacteria; phylum Bacillota; class Clostridia; order Oscillospirales; family Acutalibacteraceae; genus CAG-964. The sequence continues at coordinate 29,138 of JAXJQK010000071.1, forward strand.
AAAAGTGGATTTTCACGAAATCTTACACCATCAGAAATGCTTGCACAAATACAGTCTGCACAAAAGGACAATAATATAAGAATTTCAAATATAGTTCTTATGGGTATGGGTGAGCCTTTAGATAATTTTGATAATGTTATAAAATTTTTATCACTGGTTTCATCTAATAAAGGCATTAACATTGGTATGAGGCATATAACCCTTTCAACCTGTGGTGTAGTGCCTAAAATGTACGAGCTTGCAAAGCTAAAATTGCAAATTACTTTGTCGGTGTCGTTACACGCACCTAATGATGAAATACGCAGTCGTACAATGCCAATTAATAATAAATATAATGTAAACGAGCTTATTAAGGCTTGCAGAGATTATGTTAAAATAACTAACAGAAGAATAACCTTTGAATACGCAATGATAGATGGCGTAAATGATAGTGATGAATGTGCAGAGGAGCTTGCACATCTTGTAAAGGGAATGCTGTGCCATATAAATCTTATACCTGTAAATAGTGTAAACGGTACAGCTTATCAGAAAAGTAAAAAGAAAAGACTAGTTGAATTTAGTAATATATTAGAAAAAAATGGTGTAACAGCCACAATAAGAAGGACATTAGGTTCTGATATTGATGCATCCTGCGGTCAGCTTAGAAGAAAAAAGCTGGAAGATTGATGTAGAAATAAAAATAACTAAGAAAAGGAGGTAATCGTGATGGAGCTTTTTACATATACTGATATCGGTCTTGTTCGCTCAAGCAATCAGGATGCTGTTGACGGTGGATTAATCTGTGACGGAAATTCGTTGTGGGCAGTGCTATGTGACGGAATGGGCGGTGCAAACGGTGGAAATATTGCAAGTACTACAACAGTAGATGTTACAAAAGAAAATATAGGCTTTTTTGATTTTAACGGTGGAGAGTATCAATCCGAGAGCTTCCTGAAAGAGATAGTATATAAGGCTAATAGTACTGTGTATCATATGCAACTTAAAAATCCAGAGCTATCTGGTATGGGTACAACAATGGAGCTTGTATTAATTTACAACAAAAAGGCTATGATTACACATATTGGTGACAGTAGGGTTTATTTGATACACAATAATGAAATTACTCAGCTTACAGTTGACCATTCTGTTGTACAAGAGCTTGTAAACAGAGGAGAGCTGACACCACAGCAGGCTAAGGTTCATCCAAATAAGAATTTTATAACCAGAGCTGTGGGAGTAAACCCTTATATAGAGGTAGACTACAAAGAAGTACCGTTTGATAATGACGATATTATTATTATGTGTTCAGACGGGCTTTCTAACTATATATCAGAAGAAGGCATATTGGAATTTGTCAGACAATACAAGGCAGATGAGCTTACAAATGCTTTGATAGAGCAGGCAAAACAGCAGGGTGGAAGAGATAATATAACAGTTGCTGTAATATATGCAAATAATATTCGGGAGTGATATCTATGGACAAGTATGTAGGTAAAAAACTAGATGGAAGATACGAAATCCAAGAGCTTATCGGCTTTGGCGGTATGGCAACGGTTTATAAAGCTAAGGATATAAAAAACAACAGAACAGTTGCAATAAAAATTCTAAAGGATGAGTTTTCACGCAATAGTGAGTTTATAAGAAGATTCAAAAACGAATCAAAGGCTATTGCAGTTTTATCACATCCTAATATTGTTAAGGTATATGATGTAAGCTTTGGCGATGTTATGCAGTATATTGTAATGGAATATATTGACGGTATTACACTTAAAGAGTACATTGAACAGCAGGAAAAGTCTATTGATTGGAAAATGGCTGTTTATTTTACAAATCAAATTTTAAAGGCTATGCAACACGCACACGAAAAAGGTATTGTGCACAGAGATGTAAAGCCACAGAATATGATGCTTTTGCAGGACGGTACTATTAAAGTAACAGATTTTGGTATAGCAAGATTTTCAAATACTGAAACTCGTACTATGACAGACAAGGCTATTGGTTCTGTTCATTATATAGCACCTGAGCAGGCTAGAGGAGAGCGTACAGACGGTAAGAGTGATGTTTACTCTATTGGTGTAATGCTTTACGAAATGCTTACAGGTCAGCTACCATTCCAGGCTGATAGTGCAGTGTCTGTAGCAATTATGCAGTTACAATCAAATCCTAAGCCACCAAGAGAGATTAATCCTGAAATTCCACAGGGTCTTGAAGAAATTACTCTTAGAGCAATGCGTAAAGAGCCTGTTCAACGTTATCAGTCTGCTGAAGAAATGTTAAAGGATTTACAAAAGGTTAATAAAAAGCCTGAGATTACATTTGGCTATGAATATCCTGAAGATGAAACACCAAGTAATTCTGATGAGAACGAGCCTGTAAATGCTAAATATGTAGATGCGGCTGAAAAAAGACGTTCACCTGCATTTAATATAATAACAGGAGCTTTAGTTTCATTAGCATTATGTGCTATATTATTTGTTTCTTTAGCACTTTTACATTCTTGCGAAGCTACAAACACAGAGTCTGTAGATGTTCCTAATTTTATAGGTATGAATTATTCAGATGTTAAGGATAATGCAAGCTATAATTTTGAGTGGGATATTATCAATGTGTATGATTCAAGCAAGCCTGAGGGCGAGATTATGAAGCAAGAGCCTGAGGCAGGTTCAAAGAAGGTAAAAGAGGGTGCAGTTGTAACACTTACAGTGAACAGCTCAGATACTCTTATAGGTGTACCTTTTGTAACAGGTGATCCAGAGGAAGCTGCCATAGCAAAGATAAAGGCTAAGGGCTTAACTCCTGAGATTGTTTATATTGAGGACGAAGACACAGCTGAAAATATAGTAAGAGATACAACACCTAAAGCAGGTAGCGAAATAACAGTAGTTGAAAAGGTTAAAGTATTTGTAAAGAAAACAGAAGAGGATACTACTGTTCAGGTTCCAGACCTTGCAGGAAAGACAAGAGATGAAGCATCAGAGCTTGTAGCTTCTGCTGGTTTAACATTTGACTATGAGTACAATACTGATATTGACCAGACAGCTGAGTCAGTAATCGGACAAAGCCCTCTAAAGGGAAGTGTTGTAGAGCTTGGTTCAACAGTTAAGGCTTATGTAGCTAAGGGTGTAGATAAGTATAAAATTTATAATATGACAGTTTCATTACCAGCAAATGCAACTACAGCGTGTGACGTAAGAGTTACAGTTGATGGTGTACTTGATGAAACAGTAAGTGGTACAATGGTACCTGCTGAGGTTGGCAGAATTTCATTTAGTGTAAGAGGTAAATCTTCATCTGTAGTTTATGTAGAGGTTGATGGTCAAATTTGGAAAAAGTATGATATTGACTTTGTAAATGAGACAAATTCAGTGTCACTTGGTTCTTATATTCCAAGAACAAATACAGAGCCAGCAACACAGGCTCCAGAGTCTAATTCTTCAGAAACTGAAACACCAACAGAAGCACCAACAGAAGCTACAACAGAAGCTGACAATACAACAGATTAATAATAAAAGGTTGATTAGAAATTAGAAAATGGCATTCTCACTTTTACTAGCGAGAATGCCATTTTTATTTTTCAAACAAGCCTTAATTATCCACAGGCTTTACTGTTACAAATGAAACCTCTGGGAAATTGTTTACTCTTATAAATCTTTTATCCTGTCCCAAACCACCTGTTATTAGCATATGATATGGATTTTTATTTTCCTTGTCTACATAATAAAGTCCTTTGGTGTATTCTGGGAATAAACCTTGATTTGGAGCATATAAACCGCCTATGAATGGTATTCTTACAAGTCCTCCGTGTGTATGACCACTTAACATAAGCTCAAAGTCAGATTCGTAATATAAATCATTTTCAAAAAACCACTGGCTAAATTCAGGATAATGGCAAAGCATAAGTCTTAAACTATCATTTTCGCATAGCTCTTTTAAAAGTGCTGTATACGCAGGGTTTTCAACCTCTCCAAAGCTGTAACCTGAAAGTCCTAATAGAGTAATTTCGTTTTCTCCTATTATTATTTTGTCGGTTTTATCGTCAAGCACTACCACACCAGAATTTTTTACCTCAGTTATATACGAATTATAGTCGCTAAAGCTTTTATCGTGATTTCCCATTGAATAATAGGTTGGTGCTATATCCGGTAAGGCTGTCATCACATTAAGTGTATTTTCGGAATTTTCAGCATATTCGTCAATCATATCACCTACAACTGCTATTATATCAGGTTCTTCTGATTTGATTTTCTTAACAACACCTTTATTATTGTTAAAAAAATTCATATTGTGCAGGTCACTTACAACAGCTATTTTAATCTCACTTTTTACTCTGTCGCTTTCTATGGTATATTCAGATTTTGTTATTACATACTGATTTGCAATAATATAAAAAATCAAGAGAATAATAGATATTAAAATACCCAACAATATCTTTTTTATAACCTTCAAATCCCCTCACCACGCTCTATCAAATTTATATTATTGATTATACTATATCAAATTTTATTTTCCAATAGCTATATAAAATTTCAGTTGTTTAAAACTATCTATTATGATAAAATATATTCTACAAATAATAAATTTTAGAAATGGAGGTATTCCTATGCTTAATATTGGATGTCATTTGTCAGCCTCTAAAGGCTTTTTGCATATGGCTAAAGAGGCTGTTTCTATAAACGCAAACACATTCCAGTTTTTTACACGTAATCCAAGAGGTTTTAAAGCCAAGGAGTTAGATGAAAAGGATATCGAAAAATTTTTAATGTATATAGAGGACAAAAATTTTGTTCCTATAGTTGCACACGCACCATATACGCTGAATGCTTGCTCTGCTGATCCAAAAATAAGAGAGCTCGCAAAGCTGACTATGGAAGATGATATACGCAGAATGGAATTTGTTCCAAATAACTATTATAACTTCCACCCAGGAAGTCATGTTAAACAGGGTGTTGATATAGGTATTGATTATATAGTAGAGATGCTTAACGATATTTTAAAGCCTGAACAAACTACAACGGTTTTGCTTGAAACAATGGCAGGCAAGGGTAGTGAAATTGGTAGAAGCTTTGAAGAAATAAAGACGATTCTTGACAGAGTAGAGCTTAATAATAAAATGGGTGTATGCCTTGATACCTGCCATATATGGGATGCAGGCTATGACATTGTAAACAACCTTGACACTGTTATTGATGAGTTTGATAAGATAATCGGAATTGATAAGCTGTATGCTATACATTTAAATGACAGTAAAAATCCACTTTCAAGCCATAAAGACAGACACGAAATTATCGGTGACGGTAACCTTGGGCTAGAGGCTTTAACAAGAATTATTAATCATCCTCAGCTTAAAAATCTCCCATTTGAGCTTGAAACACCAAATGACATTGATGGTTATGCAAGAGAGATTGCACTTTTAAGAGGACTTTATAACGAATAAATTGAATTTCAGGACTGAACTATATGAAAAAGAACTGTGTGGTATGTAAAGATAAGGCTAGTATACTTACACGAATAAGACTTAATGACGGTTTTTTGTGTAACGACTGTGCTAAAAAATGCAGTGAGCATTTAGATGATTATGATGAAATCACTGCTGAAGATATAAGAAAACACCTTGAATATCGTGAAAAAAATAAACTCAGTAAAAGCCTTACTGAGTTTAAGCCTACACTTACACTTGGTGAATATGAAATTTTAAAAATTGATGAAAAACATCGTACCTGGCTTTTAGACACAGGTAAACGTCTGAAAAACGAAAACCCTGATATTTTCTATCTGTCACAGATTACTGATGTTTTATTTGTAAGAAAAAAAGAGCTTTTAAATCAATACAAAGAAAATAAAGAATCAAAAAGTAAATTAATAAAATTTCTTAACAGAAAAAACAGATGGCCTCTATACGGTTATTGGTTTTATGTTGTTATCAAGGTTAATCATCCCTATTTTTCAGAAATAAGTATGAGAGTTAATAAATATATTGTAAATGAAATAAATCAGATACAATATCTTTCTTGTGTGCGTTACGCACAGGATATTATTGACATAATAAGTGAGCTTGCTAAGATTAATAACAAGCAGTAAAAATTAAAATCGGAGTTTTAAAAATATGGTAGAAAATTTAACACAGCTTAAAGAAATATGTAATGGTTGTCAGAAATGTGAGCTTGGCAAAACCAGAACAAATCTTGTTTTTGGTGTTGGAGTTGAAGACGCAGAGGTTATGTTCATAGGTGAAGGTCCTGGTGAAAACGAGGATTTGCAGGGAGAACCATTTGTTGGTAGAGGTGGACAGCTACTTGATAAAATGCTTAATGCAATAGATTTAGACAGACACAAGAACATTTATATAGCAAATATGGTAAAATGTAGACCACCTAAAAATCGTGATCCATTGCCAGAGGAGCAGGAGCAATGTATTGGTTGGCTAAGAAATCAAGTTAAAATTATTAAGCCTAAAATAATAGTATGCCTTGGTAGAGTTGCAGCTACACGAATTATTAAAAGTGATATGAAGATTACAAAGGAGCATGGTATTTTCTTCGAGAAAAACGGAGTAATTATGATGGCTACTCTACACCCAGCTGCGTTGCTTCGCAACCCTAACAACAAGCCTGGTGCATTCGAGGATTTTCAAAAGCTAAGAGAAAAAATCAAAGAGGTTTGCACTCATACATATACAGACTAATTAGGAGATTCGAGGTGTAAAAATGAATTTCCTAAAAGCTTTATTTAACCGAAAAAAGAAAACAAATGTATCAGTAACAGCTGTAAAAAAGGAAGCTGAGAATATATATAAAAGTCAAGTCCAAAAGGCTAAAATTGCGAAAAAGAAAGAGAGATTCTCTGAAAAGGTGCAGGAAGTATTAATGCATTCAGGCTGGTATGAGGGTAGAAAAATAGATGTTACCGAACAGCTTAGGTGTTACGAAGAATCTGGATTTGAAACATTCGATATTCTTCCAAAGTTCCTAAAAGAATTTGATAATCTTTATTTTCCGACATATTCAACATTTGAAAGTAATAAAAGACACGAATTAAAAGGGGAAGCTTGTGAATTAGACCGTTACAACTATTTTGATGCAAAAAAGTCAATGCAGTTTAATAGCCCTAGATATGATAAACCAAGCGATCAATGTAAAGCTATTGCTGACGCACTAAAAGAAAAATGTGTACCTATTGGTCAGAATCAATATAAGAATACTATTTTTCTTACAGAGTCAGGTAAAATATATGAACAAGGGGCTTCACTAAGAAGATTAGGCGTAACCATTGATGAGGGTGTTTCTTGTATTATTAATGGTATGAGCAACATCTGTGAACTGAGTATTATAAATCAAGACCTAGATATTCTTTCCAATGATGAAATAATATCAAACGGAGAATATTCTGAAGATGAGCCTGATATCAAGGATTTTGAAGTTAATACCATTAACTCAGGTAAAACAAATCATATTATGTATTCAAAGTATAGTAATGGGAATATAAAGCATTATTATCAAATTACATCAAAAGAGAAACAGGATGTAATTGAATATCAATATGTTTATAAGGTTACATATTATAGATCAGGCAAATTAAAGGCTTATAACCAAACAAAGGTGAATGAAAGAAATATAAAAGCCTACGAATGGTATGAGCATGGCGAAATAAAGTCTATGATAGAGTATTATCGGAACGAGCGTATAACATATAAAAACTATGCTGCAAATGGTGCTTTTATAGAAGAAAAAAATAAGCTAATAAAATATAGTAACAGTGATTTTTATAATCAAGTGGATAATTCACCTAAAAGGATTATCAAAATTTATGATACTAGCGAAAATACGGATGTAAAAAAGCTTGCTGAAGATTTAGTTAATTCACTTAATAAAAAGCTAGAACAAGATACAGCTGTAAAAGCTAAAAAAATAACAGACACGCCAAGGGCTAAAATAGCACCAAAGGAACACAAATATGCTATAGCTATAACTGATACTCCAAACATAGAGGATTTATCAGCAGAAAGCAAAAAGAGATTCTCTAAAAAGGTGCTGGAAATGCTAATGCGTGCAGGCTGGTATGAAGGTAGAAAAATAGACATTACCGAACAGCTTAAGTATTACCAAGAATGTGGCTTTGAAATATTCGATATTATTCCAAAGTTTTTAGAAGAATTTGACCAGCTTTATTTCAAAAAATATGATGTATTTCAAATTGAGAAAAGATATGAGTTAAGAGAAGAAGATTACAAACCAAGAGCCTACACTTGTTTTGATTCAAAAAAACCTAGGTTTTTTACTCAATATGAATACCACACAGGCATTGAACAATGTCAAGCTATATCTACATTAGTCAAAGAAAGATGTGTACCTATTGGTAAAGATAACGTTAATAATACCATTTTTCTTACAGAGTCAGGAAAAATATATTCAAAGGGGTATTTCTTAAAAAGATTAGGTGTAACTATAGAAGAGGGTATTCAGGCTCTTATTGATAGTGATTATCATAGCTGTGAATTACGTGTTCTAAATCAAGAGCTAGATATTCTTTCTGATGATGAAATAATCTCAAAGGGCAAATATTATGGATATGAGCCTGATATTAAGGATTTTGAGCTTACTGTAATTAATTTAGGCAAAAAAAATTACATTATCTATTCAAAGTATAGTAATGGTAATATAAAGCATTATTATCGTTATCAAACGTATGTACAGCGTTTTACCGAATACAAATATGTTTATAAGGTTACATACTATGAATCTGGCAAATTAAAAGATTATACCGAAACTAAGGTGAATAATACAGATATGAAAACCTACGAATGGTATGAACACGGCGAAATAAAGTCGATTATAGATTATCATAATAATTCTATAATTTGTAAAAATTATGCTGAGAACGGTGCTTTTTTAGGAAGAAAATCTAAGCGTGAACAGTACATTACTAATAATGTTTATCTTCAAAGGGAAGCTAAGAAAAAGCCTAAAATTTTATCCGATTATGTATCAAAATCTCAAATAATACCAAAGGGACACAAATATGCTATAAATGAAACTCCAGACGTAAACAGTTTATCAGCTAAAAACAAAAATAGATTCCCTAAAGAGGTATTGGAAATGCTAATGCGTGTAGGCTGGTATGAGGGCAGAAAAATAGATGTTACTGAACAGCTTAAGCGTTACGAACAATGTGGCTTTGAAATATTCGATATTCTTCCAAAGTTCCTAGAAGAATTTGATAAGCTTTATTTATGCGAATATAGAAAATTTAATGAATATCGAAAATGTGTATTAAAAGATGAATATTGTTCATACTCACCAACCAGAGATTATTTTGATGCCGAAAAAGCTATGTATATTGATAAAGCCAGATTCGATACACCGGAAAAAATTAAAACTATAGCCAATAGTGCTAGATATACCCCTGTTGCTGAAGCAATCAAAGAAAGATTTGTACCAATTGGTCAGGCTTATATGGATCTTTATCTTACAGAGTCGGGCAAAATGTATATGGATATAGGCACAATGATACGAATTGGTTCAACTATTGAAGAGGGTATTATACATCTTATTTATCCACCACGCAATAGATAATGGTTGTAGAATACAACTAAGAAAAGCAAGTAAAGCTCTTGTTATCTTAGTATGTATTATAGTATTGACAATAGCTTAATAAATTTATTATGTGCTACACTTTACATTTACTCGATAATAAATTATAATAAATAATAATGACTATTTTTAAGGATTGGTAAATTTATGGTACAATTTGAAGAATTAAGGCTTGAGCTTGAACGCACAAAGCCTGAAATAGACGACCTTGCTGATGCTCTTGGATTAAAAGCAATGGAGTCTGAAATTCAACAGCTTGAAAACAGAGCTACAGAGCCAGGATTTTGGGATGATATGGAAAAATCTCAGGTTATCCTACAGCGTACAAGTGCTTTAAAGAGTAAGGTAGAAGGCTATAACAGTCTTGTTGCAAAATACGAGGATGCACTTGCTTTGATTGAGCTTGCAAACGAGGACGAGGATTTGTCACTACTTGAGGAGGCTCAAAGCGAGGTTGACGCAATAAAGGAGAGCCTTGAAAAGCAACGCCTACAAACATTGCTTACAGGTGAGTACGACGGCAAAAATGCTATTCTTACATTCCACGCAGGCTCAGGTGGTACAGAGGCTCAGGACTGGGCAGAAATGCTTTACCGTATGTATAACCGTTGGGCTGAGAAAATGGGCTTTAAGGTTAAAACACTAGACTATCTTGATGGTGATGAAGCAGGCTTAAAGAGTGCTGTAATTCTTGTAGAGGGCTTGAATGCTTATGGTTACCTAAAGAGTGAAGCTGGTGTTCACCGTTTAGTACGAGTTTCTCCATTTGACTCATCAGGTAGACGTCACACATCATTCTCATCACTTGAGGTTATGCCTGAAATTGATGATAATATTCAGATAGACATAAATCCTGAAGATATTAAAATGGACGTTTATCGTGCAAGTGGTGCAGGTGGTCAGAAGGTAAATAAAACCTCATCTGCTGTAAGACTTACACATATACCAACTGGTATTGTAGTTGCTTGTCAGGTAGAGCGTAGCCAGCACCAGAACCGTGAAGTTGCTATGAAGATGCTTATGTCAAAGCTTATGGAAATCAAAGAGCGTGAGCATCTTGATAAAATCGAAGATATCAAGGGTGTTCAAAAGGAAATTACATGGGGCTCACAGATTCGCTCATATGTATTTATGCCATATACTCTTGTTAAAGACCACCGTACAAGCTTTGAAACAGGTAATATAAGTGCTGTAATGGACGGTGATATAGATGGCTTTATCAACGCTTATCTAAAAGCATTAAGCCAGAATACACTTGAGAATAATAGCACAGATATGTAATAAACCAGAAATATTTAATTTTGTAAAAAATAGTACTTGCTTGAAATTTTTCAGGCAAGTACTATTAGCATAAAGTAAAAATGCGACTTGTACACAATTACAAGTCGCATTTTGTATTTATTTCATATCAAAAAATCTGGTTTTATTTACTGTAACAAGATAATTCTGTGTTTCGTGCCATTTACTCGAACAAAGGTTAGTCGCATAGAAAAACATTACTCTGTGTGCAATAGCGTTTCTGTTATGGTCAAATATGTAGTTTACGGCATTAATAGCGTCTGCACCATATTCTTCCTTCCAGCCGTCATATTTGCATTTTTCCTGAACCTCTTTTATTGAGCTGTATCCAAGGCTTAGCATAGAATCTCTTAAACATTGTGCTACTAGGCAACAGCTCTCAAAGCCTTCTCCACCTGCTTCACCTTGTACAATTTGACAAGCTAAAATTCTATCCTGTTCAGATAATATTACCTGATACTGAGGAGCATAGCTGAAGTCAGGCTTATCAATAGCTACCAGATAGCCTGCACTATATTGAGCATCATAATTATCTTGCAATTCCTGTGTCCATTCAGTAGGTGGCTCAGTAGGTGCTAGATATGTAGGAGCAAAACTTTTAGATAAAGCTTGTAATTCCTCGTCAGAATAAAGCTTAACAATTTTCATTGTAGGAAGCTCGGTAGGAGTTTCTGTAGGTGCTTCAGTGGGAGCTTCTTTAGATTTAGCTTTTGCTTTCTTTTTGGATTTCTTATCTGTTTTTTTATCAAATTTTTCGGTAGATTTCTCTGTTGGTTTTTCAGTAGATTTTTCTAATGATGATTTAGCTGTTTTTTTAGGTGTTACTTCATATATGCTTTCTTTCTTTGGTTGTTCAATAATTTCTTCTTGTTGTATTACTCCACCTTGAAATAGCATTGTAATAACCAAAGAAAAAGCTGTAACAACTGCAAGCTTTGCAATTTTAGAACCTCTTCGCATCTTACCATTCCTTTTTATTATTAACAAATTAATTATACAATATTTTAATAGTTATTGCAAATTAATTACAGGATTTCGATTTTTTTCATAAAAAACTAATTAAAAAACAAACTATTAATCAGTAACTTTGTTTAATTCCACAGTATGTTCGTCATAAGTAATCTCTATTTTATCACCATATAAGCTATAATCGAAGCTGTAGGTTTGTTTTAAGGTGTTATCAAAAATTTTAACTGTTTGTTCATCAACCAACACAGTACCGATTATTTTACCACTAAAATCATTAGTTTTTACTTTTAATTCAGCAGTATCTTGAGTAAATAAAAGAGAAATTTCCTTTCCAAATTTGTCGCTGGCAAACCATTCATTAGACATAAGTTCGTCAGCCTTGCTTGTTATTTGGGATTGAGTACATCCCGATAGTATCATTGCAATAACAGCTATAAAAGCTATTAAGTACTTCAAACACATAAAATACACCTCGATTATTTATATGGTGAATAATCATTATATATGTTAACAAAAATATTACAAATAGATATACGATAACACCATAAATTCCCTTTACTAAAATATTGTTTTATGTTATACTATATATCACCTTTTGTGAAATAATCATAACTTTTCAACAAATTAACAGGTAAGAGAATTATATTTTGAATGGAGGTTTCTATTTTATGGCTAAAAATGAATTTATGACTTATAAAAATAAACCACTCGTAAGATGTGGAGATGTTCTTTTTTATGGAAGTATGAGCGATCCTTACGTTGTTCGCATTAAAATTAAAACTCAGAAAAAGGTTGGAGATTTAAGCATAGCTGATAAGGTATCTATTCAGTTACTGAGTACCGACCCTGAATTAAGTCCTCGTAAGCAGGTAATAAAATCAAGTGAGAAAACCGGATTATACAGTGCAATGGATTTTGCAGATGTATGGCTAAAAAGAGCATTAAAAGCACAGTAATCAGTGATAAAAAACTACCCCAATGTTTAAATTGAACGTTGGGGTATTTGTATTATATAGGCAAATAACATATATGAATGTTGTTAATTTCGACGAAGTTATCAAAAAAATAAAAAATGAATATAGCTAATTGTTGAAAATAAATTTTTAGTGGGTTATAATAATATACAGATTTATAAAACAGTGTATATAAAGCTGTTTTATTTACAAAATTTAATATAAAGGAGAGGATGTAATGAACGCTGAGCAAACTGTTAATGATGTTTTGAGTGCTGCTGAAAAAACTTCTATTTCTCTGGAAATTCTTATTACTGGCTTTGTAGTAGTTTTTGCTGTTCTTGTTCTGCTTATAGGGCTTATTACACTTTATGGTAAAATTGTTTCAAGTGCAGAAAAAGCTATAGCAGACAAAAAAACTCAGAACGAGGTTGCCTTAAAAGCTGAAAATGTTACAGAAAAACCTGTACAAGTTGCTACACCTGTACCAGAAAATCTACCCTCAAATGGTGTTACAGATGAAGTGGTTGCTGTAATTGCGGCGGCTGTTGCTTCTATGTATGGTGAGGGAGCTGTAAAGGTAAAGTCAATCAAAAGAGTTCCTCAATCTCGACCAGTTTGGAGTACAGCTGGAATTATGGATAACACAAGACCGTTTTAATGTGTTTTAATTTGTCAGAGAAAGGAATGAATTTTTGAATGGAAATTTTACAAGGCTTTTTAGATGCACTTGTGGGTCTGTATAATGATTCCGGTTTATGTGCACTTGTGTGGCAAAATTACGCTATGATTTTAATATCCATTGTGCTTTTGTACTTGGCTATAAAAAAACAATATGAACCAATGCTATTATTGCCAATAGCATTTGGTATGTTGTTAGTAAATCTATATCCAGCAATTATGGATGCTCCAACAACCGAAATTATCGAAAAGGCTGTTTATGATGCTGCTCATGGTGGGGGAGCACAAAACTATGCCATATCAGTAATTAATGGTGTTGAGTATTACAATATACCTAAAGTAGGTGGATTGTTCTATTATTTATATCAAGGTGTTAAGCTTGGTATTTATCCACCTCTAATCTTCTTGGGTGTAGGTGCTATGACAGACTTTGGTCCACTTATAGCTAACCCAAAAAGCTTTATTCTTGGTGCCGCTGCACAAGTAGGTATTTTTGTAACATTTATAGGTGCTATAATTTTAAATTTTACACCTCAAGAAGCTGGTGCTATAGGTATTATAGGTGGTGCTGATGGTCCTACAGCTATATTCGTAACATCAAAGTTAGCTCCACACCTTTTAGGTCCAATAGCGGTTGCGGCTTATTCATATATGGCACTTGTGCCAATTATACAGCCGCCTATTATGAAGGCTCTTACAACTAAAAAGGAAAGAGCTGTAGTAATGACTCAGCTAAGACCAGTTTCAAAGCTAGAAAAGATTATTTTTCCTATACTTGTTACAATAGTTGTTGCGATTTTCTTACCAAGTGCAGCACCTCTTGTTGGTATGCTAATGCTTGGTAATTTGTTCAAAGAAAGTGGAGTGGTTGAAAGACTATCAAAAACTGCACAAAATGAGCTAATGAATATAGTAACTATATTCCTTGGTGTAACAGTTGGTGCAACAGCAAAGGGAACAGTATTCTTGAACTGGGATACAATAAAGATTATTATCCTTGGATTGGTTGCTTTCTGTATAGGTACAGCTTGTGGTGTATTATTTGGTAAAATTATGTATGTTGCAACTAAGGGTAAAGTAAACCCACTTATTGGTGGTGCAGGTGTATCAGCAGTGCCAATGGCTGCCCGTGTAGCACAAAAGGTAGGACAAGCAGAAAACCCAACAAACTTCCTACTAATGCACGCAATGGGACCGAATGTAGCAGGCGTTATTGGTTCAGCTGTTGCTGCAGGTGTATTATTGGCTGTTCTTGGTGGTTAATTTTAAAAGAGAATAATAGAATCATTTCAGGTGCAATGCTTAGGTGTTGCACCTGATTTTTTCTGAATTTGAAAACTTTTTGAAAAAAGGTGTTGACAAACAGGAATAAAAACGATATAATAACAAAGCTGTCGAAAACGGCGGTGAAAAACACTGGAAAACAGGTTGTAGTTTTGAAGTGAAATAGTTTTAGGTTGGCTTTGATTAGCACAAACCTGAATGAAAAAACTTCAAAAAACTTGAAAAAAGGTGTTGACAAGTAAGACTTGATTTGATATAATAATCAAGCTGTCACAAAGAGCGACAACAAAATATGAAGTTTAAAATCGTTTTAAGTAGGTTTCGACAGAAACCGAAAAGAAAACGAAAAAATAAATTTCAAAAAAGTGTTGACAAACAAAACTC
>JAXJQK010000072.1:0-21905 GCA_036311185.1 Acutalibacteraceae bacterium
TTATTACCTTTACAGTAACGTCTGACTCACCTTTAAAGTCATATATACTAATTGAAAAGGTTCTTGAAAGCTATCCTACCTTTACAGATGCAGTAGCTTCAAGTGTAGTGCTTCAAACCTTAGAACCACCGATTGTTCCAATAGCACCTATAAATGGTTCAAATGCTTCGTTTCTTATGGTAGCAGGCTTTATGGCTGGTTCACTGTTGACAACAGCATTGTTTACAGCGTTGTCGTATTTTAAGGATACAATAAAGAAAGAAGAAGATATTGAAAGAAAGCTTAACATAAAGAGGATAGCCTCTGTTCCAAGACAAAAGAAAAAGATGACATTTAAAGAAAAAATGAAAGGTGTAAAAAAATCCTTATCATTAGCTAATCCAGTTATTAGCTTTGAATTTAGAGAGTCATTTAAAAAGATAAGAAGACTGATTACCAGTGATAGTAAAAGTCATCACCATAAGTTATTTACAATAACCAGTTCACTGGAAAACGAAGGAAAAACTACAGTTGCGGTTAATATTGCAATATCTTTAGCTAAGCTGAATTGTAAGGTGTTGCTGTTAGACGCTGACCTTAGAAAGCCTGCTGTAATAAAATTTCTTGATAAAAAACTGGATGATGGTACAAATTTGACAGACTTCTTAACAGGAGAGGCAGAGCTTGCTGATGTTACTCATTACGATGAAATTCTTAATCTGTACATAATAGGATGTAATAAGGGTACAGGAAAGGCGAATACGCTGGTAACATCAGAAAAGATGAAACAGCTTTTGGTAACTTTAAAAGAAAATTATGATTATGTTATCATAGATACAGCACCTTTGGGATTTGCATCAGATGCCGAGGATGTTATGCTAGAGGGTGATACTACTATACTGGTAGTAAGACGAGATATTGCAACTGCACTGACTATTAATGATACAATTGATATAATTACAAATACAGGGACTAAAATATTAGGGTGTGTATATAACGATGCAGAAATAAAATCCCTTGTAGGAGGCAAGTATGCGTATAACAGATACGGTTATGGTTATGGTTATGGCTATGGCTATGGTGGTTATCGTGGTTATGGCGGTTATGGGAAATACCACAAAAACGCTGAACAAGGGGGAACAACCAGTGAATAGGAAATATGAAGCAGTTAAAGGAGCAAACACACAGTCAATGGGTGATATGCTTATGCAATTGCTTGATGGTATAAAAAAATACTGGAATTTTATACCTATTTTTGCGTGTTTGGCATGTTGTGCATTGGTAATATATACGTATAAGGGATATTCTCCTTTATATAGTGCTACTGCAACATTTACTATTTCTCCAAGCGGTAATACTATATCCTCTTATAGTACGGTAAGCCCTGCACAGCTAGAAGAAACCTTTCCGTATATTATAACCAGTGCCCCATTAAGAACAGCTGTAATAGAGGATTTAGATCTTGGGTATATGCCAGGTACAGTTTCAGCAGTAGCATTGCAAGAAACAAATTTATTTACAATAACCGCTACTGCAAATGATTATCAGTTAGCCTACAGGCTTTTAAAATCAGTAATAAATAATTATCCGGATGTGGCAGAGTATATTGTTGGTGACACCGAAATGGTTCTTGTTATCCCACCGTCAGCAACTTCTAAGCCGGTAAACGATGTAAGCTATAGGTTAAGAGCTATAGTCGGAGCAGCTATAGGTATAGTACTTTCTTTGGTACTAATAATGTTACTAGAGATGTTTAATGTAACGATAAAAAAACCTGATGATATTGAAATGCTTTTAAACAGCGAAAGATTAGGATCTATCATAAAGATAATAAATAAAAAGAGCAGTAATGCTACAAATATTGTTTCAATTGAGGGTAAGAATGTTGATCCACGATATAAAGAGTCGATTTATTCTATCCGAAATTTACTAATGAAAAAGTGTGGGGCTAAATCAATAAACTCTTTTATGATTACAAGTACTGGTGCTGGTGAAGGAAAGACAACAATTTCTTCTAACCTGGCAATTGCATTTAGAAAAAAACAACTAAAAACAGTAATTATAGACTGTGACTTAAGAAATCCTTCAGTAAGAAAACAATTTGAGATTCCTTTTGAAGAGGATTCTTTGGGTATTGTAGATGTAATAACAGGTAAATGTAATCTTGAGGATGCTTTAGTCAGACTTAAAAAGAGTGGCTTATATGTTCTTCCAGGAACAATACCTGTAGGAAATGCATCAGAGCTTATTGCCAGTAAGCAAATGGCAGATTTGATAGAGGCTCTAAAAGATATGTTTGACTATGTTATTGTAGATGCTCCTCCTGTAGGTGTTGTTGATGATGCATTTGAATTAAAGGACAATGTTGGTGGTGTATTATTTGTAGTAAGACAGGATTATATTAAGGTTAGTAAAATAATTGAGTCAATAAGTAGCTTTGGTGGAAGTAAAATAACTATACTTGGTTGTATATATAATATGGCGTCAGGTTTATTCGGTACTAAAGGGTACGGAAGATATGGCTATGGTAATTATGGTTATGGTAAATATGGCTATGGTTATGGTAAGTATGGCAGATATGGTAAGTATGGCAAGTACGGTTATGGCAGATATGGCAAATATGGCAGATATGGCTATGGCTATGGCTACGGTTATGGCTACGGCTATGGCTATGGTTACGGTTATGGTGATTATCCTGAAGAAGAGGAAGAAAATGCTGAGCTTGAAGCAGATGATGAAAACAATGTTTTAGTTTTAGAAACGGATAAAACCGAAAATGATAGTGGTAACGAAAAAGATAAGTAAATAACGAGAATAAATATCGGATAAAGGTAGTAGTTGAATTTCCGATATTTCTCCAAAGGAGGTTAGTATGAGAAGAGTTCTAAATACTGCAGTTACAACACTGTCAATTATCTGTGCTATTGTAACAATAGTGTTAATTATTTTTGCTGATGTTATCCTTAAAGATAATAATGTATATACTCTTATTACAACAACGACAGAGTCGATTAATATAGTTTTTGAAACAGACCCTCTTGTTTTAGATGGAACAGATTTGAGTCTTATGCAGGGCGTAACTGCTACATCTGAAAGTGGTGATGATGTTACTGCTTTGGTTGATGCAATGGTTGTAAACGAAAATAACAAAAAGGTAGTTATGTACAGCGTTAACGACTCAAGATATAGTCTGGAAACATTTAAAAGAGGATTAGAATTAAGAAATTATAAGGGTCCTTCAATCAGTATAAGGACTTTAGATGAAGATTCAAATTATACCTGTGATATAAATGAAATAGAAAATTATATTTTTACTATGATGGATGCAGGTTATATTACTGCTGATGACGGATATGGAAATGATATATCGCAAAATGTATATATTTCTCCTGATGTTAATATTACAGAAGCAGGTAAACAAAATATTAAATTGCTTGTAAAAAATTCCTTTGCTGATTTTGCAGAAAAGGAAATAACAATTAAAATTACAGGTGAGCTTGCAAGAGATGAAATAATAGTTGCTACTGAAACAGTTACAGCAAAAAGAGATAATACATACTCATCTAATAGAGAGTCTTCAACTGCTGTAAATGTTGAAGAAGAAGGTACTTTTAATACTGCAGTAAATTCACAGTTAATAGGTACTCAGGCAACCGAAGCTCCTACAAAGGCTACAGCACCTGTTCAGGGGATATTAAGACCTCACATTCCTATGTATCCTGTGAGACCACTTATTCCTGTAGAACCAATAAAACCAATAGTACCGATAGTTCCACCAGAAGCAACAGTACCGACTGTGCCAACAGCACCAACTGTTCCTACAGAAGAGGTGCCAACAGAGGAAATTCCTACAGAAGAAGTTCCAACGGGTGAGGCTCCAACAGAGGAAATTCCTACAGAAGAAGTCCCGACGAGTGAGGTGCCAACAGGTGAGACCCCAACAGAAGAAATCCCAACAGAAGAGATTCCAACAGAAGAGATTCCAACAGAATTACCTCCTGAGCTTGCAACTGCTGTTATCTATTTTGCAGATGATAATGAGCGTGAGCCTATAACAGTAAATGTTGGTGATACCTTTACATATGATGTTTACTTAAAGCTCAGTGATCCTGAGGTACAGAGCTTTGCATTGTGGACATACTTCAACCAACCTGTAGGAACTAAGCAAACACCAAATCAGGCAGGAAGTGTAACGGTAACTAAGGAAAATCAGGTTCTAAAAATAGCAGATGATGGTTACACACCATATTATTCACCATTTAGAGAGAAATACGATTTAATGAAGTCTGACAGCTACCTAATCGGTTTTGCTACAGGAGCATTGAACGAGAATGATGAATATATGATGATTGAGACTGAGAATGGTGAGTTTACTAAGCAGGGTGGATGTATGATTTCTACTGTTACATTTAAGGTAGAAAAACCAGGTGAAGTAGAAATATTTACAAGAATTGATGACGCAGTAATAGATCTTGAAAATAGCGAAAAACGTGCAGAGTATGTTGCTATTTATAACCAAGAGGTAATAGATGATACATCTACTGTTACACCTACTATTCCTGAGGAAGAGCCTAGTGAGGATGCAACTGCTATTATCCATTTTGTAGATGATAACAAGCGTGAACCTATAACAGCAAAAATTGGTGACACATTTACATATGACATTCGATTAAAGCTTACTGCTCCTGAGGTTCAGTCATATGCAACATGGACATATTTTAACCAGCCTGTAGGTACAAAAAAATCTGATAATCAGATAGGAAATAGTGAAATACCTAAAGAAAATCAAGTGCTAAAAGTGGTTAATGATGGTTACATACCATATTATTCTCCTTTTGATCCAAAGTACGATTTCAGAAGATTCTCCAATTATCTGATTGCTTTTGGAACAGGATTAAAAGAAGAAAGTGGAAAATACCAAATGCTGAAAACAGATAATGGTTCATTTACCCAAGAGGGTGGATGTCTTGTTTCGACAATTACCTTTAAGGTGCAAAGACCAGGTGAGGTAGAAGTATTTACAAGACTAGATAATGCAGTGGTAGACCATAGCACTGGACAAAAGGCTGAATATGTGGCTGTTTATAATAGTATTGAAAATTTAGATGATAATAGAAATCCAGAGATTACATCAGTAGACCTTACACAAATGAAGAAAGCAATGTTAGATTCTAAACCTATGGAAAAGAATGAATTTGTTAAAAAGGGCTATGATGTAAATAATGATGGTAAATATACTTTAGCGGATATTATTATGATGAACAGAAATATATTCAAAACAAAGGCTTCTTGAGCCAAAATGAATTATAATAAAAACAATCGTTGTGATTGAAAATTAACAAAAGTCCGGCAATGTCCGGACTTTTGTTGTATGCATAGAGTTTATATAGAAAAAATAAACCGTGCATAAAAATATTCCTGTTTCATATATATTTAATATAATGTCAGGAGGGTGAAGCAGGTGAAATTTTTTGTTTTTACTAAGCAAAAGCTTTTGATAATGGCTAGTGTTGTTCTTGTTTGTTTGCTTGGTATTTGTATATCTACAAGTAGCTATAACAAGGTTGTAACAGCATCTACCACTGAACGAAAAATCCCTATATATTGTGTGGAAGAGGACGAAAAAAAGGTAAGTATTTCGTTTGATGCTGCTTGGGGTAATGAACAAACAGAAACATTGTTGAATATATTAGACGATAAGAAGGTAAAGGCTACATTCTTTTTAGTTGGTGAATGGGTAGATAAATACTCTGAATCGGTAAAAGAAATAGCTAAAAGAGGGCACGATGTAGAAAATCATTCAGATACTCACGCACATCTACCTGAATTATCAGATGATGGTATAAAAAAAGAGCTTGTAGACTGCAACAACAAAATAAAAGAGCTTACAGGGAAAAGTCCAACATTGTTCAGACCACCATACGGAGATTATAATAATAATGTGGTTAAAGTTACAAATGATATAAATATGTATTGTGTTCAGTGGGATATTGACAGTCTCGACTGGAAAGACCCTACACCACAGCAAATGGTAGAACGAATAAAAAATAATCTTAAAAATGGCAGTATTATTCTTATGCATAATGGTGCAAAAAATACTCCCGAGGCTTTGCCGATGATTATTGACGCAATAAAAGCAGAGGGCTATGAGCTTGTGCCTATTTCACAGCTTATTCCAAAGGGAGAATATTACACTGACCACGAGGGCAGAATGCACCTTTCAGAATCTGACTAACAAAAAAGAGATATGAGAGAATGTTGCTTTCTCTCATATCTCTTTTATTTATTCAACAAATGGGAATTTGTCAAAATAATAAGACTTTTGATTCCATCTATCATTCTTTTTCGTCATTATCTCTTTCTAGACTCAGCAAATAATAGCGATAGCTTAAATAACTGATAAATACCAAAAAAATTAGCATATATGCTACCATATCTTTTAAAGCTCTGAGATAAAATGCAAACAAAACAAATCCGATACTTTCAATCAGAATTTTTATTTTTTTATATTTTTCCATTTTAAACAGACAATATCTAACTCCTATTACTATTGGAGAAAATGCAAATGCTAAAACAATCAAAAATATTGTCTGCTTACTAGTGGCTAACTTCTTTATCATTTTTTTATCTTTATTATCAATATCCAGACATTTGTATAACAACCTTAATGATGCCTCATCAGGTACACTTTTCCCCAGTTCCCACTTTGAAATAGTTTGTCTGGTAACATACACACAATCTGCTAATTGTTGCTGTGTCATACCCTTTTTTGTTCTTGCTTCTTTTATTATTTCTGAAACTTCCATATCTTATGTCCCTCATCATCTATTATCAGTAGACAGTTTATTACTTGTAATCGCCACGCCTATACATATTAGAGCTAATCTCATACTCCAATTTTCTATAAACAGAACACCACATATATAGACAATGATAAAAACCCATTTAAATAATTTTGGATAACGATTTACTAATTTAATAATATAATTGAAAATCGGTACTAGCAATAATCCAACTATACCACATAGTCCAACAGTAACCATCCACCAAATATACTTCTTATTATTTTTCTTAAATTTTAACATGACTGAAACCTCCTAAGTTTTATACTCTCATTTTAAGAGATTCGTCTGCTAAAGTCACGCAATAGTTACAATAATCAAAGCAACGATTACAATAATCTAGCGCAACGGTACAATAATCCAGCGCAACAGTTACTTTTTCTATCAAAATAGTAAGATTTTAATGGTTTTCAGGTTTCAATGTGATTAGTTGGATTATCAAATTCAAGCTTGTCGGTTAAATTATACTACATTTATCCTATAAAATAAAGTATTTAATTTAACCTCTATACTTTTATTTCTAATGGTGACAGTCTCGACTGGAAAGACCCGACACCACAGCAAATGGTAGAACGAATAAAAAATAATCTTAAAAATGGCAGTATTATTCTTATGCATAATGGTGCAAAAAATACTCCCGAGGCTTTACCTATGATTATTGACGCTATAAAAGCAGAGGGCTATGAGCTTGTGCCGATTTCTCAGCTTATACCAAAGGGAGAATATTACACCGACCACGAGGGCAGAATGCACCTTTCGGAATCTGCAACTAAAAAATCATTAGAAAAGTCAACAGCTAAATCATCGGAAAAAGGCACAGCAAAGACTACAAAGAAAACTACAAATTAATAGCAATGAAATAACACCCATATTCAATAAGCTAAACTGCTTTTGAATGTGGGTGTTTTAGTGATTAATAAATATATGGTTTTAATAGTTTATATTTACCTATTATAGGCAATTCTCGTGCAGCTCCCTTTACTGCATTTGCTATTCCTATTGAAATTAAAAGAAGTATAGCAAGATTTATAACCACAGTTATAATTACTGTAAGTATTGTTCCTAGCATATCATTAAAAACAGAGTTGCATATAGCACCCATAATTATATTGAAAAATTCTAAAATAATAAAGGTGAGAAACATTGTTAAACCTTGTATACCGTGGTAGCGTAGGTAGCCACTGCAAGGCTTTATAATCATAGGAATAAAGAAAAGGAATGGTATGTAGCTTATTATAGCTAAATTACAATTTTCGTCTATATCATCTTGTTTTAAAAGAGAATTTTCATTTTTTGTATCAAAGAAAAATCTACTTAGTAGCTTGTAAAGCTCACCATCTGTAGAGCCTTTTGCTGAGTTTGGTATTTCTTCTACATTAGCTGTAGGCTCTATATTTTTATTTTCTTCATTTTTTATTTCGGGTTTTGTCTTTTCATCTGATTTAATATCAGCTTCCGCATTTTCTTTATTATTTATATCTTCCTTGGCTGGATTTGTTTTGCTGTCGGGATTTTGTGTGTTGTCTTTATTTTCTTTTGTTACAGCTGTGTTTTCGGATTCAATTTCGTTGTTGGTACTATTATCAGTAGGTAATTTCTTGTTTTTGTCAGTATTATTTTTAGAAGAGCCTTTATATTCCTTTACAGCTTCATCTTTAACTTCTATTTTGGCAGCTTCTTTAGCAATAGTTGCCTTATCCAGTTTTTTAAATGATTTTGTCTTAGCATTTTCTTCTTTGTTTTTTGAAATCAGCTTTTCTGTTAGTGCCTCTACTAAAAAATCTGTGCTTGTAGTATTGTGTACATAAAAATTATCTTGGGTTACAGATGAACCACAAATAGCACAGAAGGTACAGTTATCATCATTACTGAAACCACAGTTAGGACATTTTATCATAAAAATACCTCCCAAATATAGGTCATATATAAAAACTCATATTAAAGTTTATGTTTTAATTATAGTAAATATTTTTATAAAAGTAAATTGACTAAAGATAAAATTTTAATAACCATAGAATATAATTTTAGTTTATTAATTACTTTGTTGTTTTAGATTTTATAAAATTAAATATTATATCGTATTGTTGCATATATTCACTTGAAGAAAAACGGTCAATATGTTAAACTGTGTTTTATGGAGAATTTATTTATAAACTTTTGTTCTTTTAGGTGAATTATAGCTAATTTATTCTAAATAACAGAAAATGAAAAGGAGAGATGACATCTGTGATAAAACAGGAAAACAAGCTTATCAAACAGATTGTTGTTGTTTTGCTTGTGGCAACAACAATTTTGTTTACTTTTGCATCTTGTAAAAATGATGCTGTGCAGACATTAGATGTAAAAGGTGAAGAGGACTTAAAGAAAGCTAATATAGGAGTACAGCTTGGTACAACAGGCGACCTGTATGCTTCTGATTATGAAGAAGACGGAGCTACAGTTGTAAAGTACAACAAGGGTACAGATGCTGTACAGGCTTTAAAAAAAGGCAAGGTAGATTGCGTTGTAATTGACGAGCAACCAGCAAAAGCTTTTGTAAAGAAAAATTCAGACCTGTCTATTTTAGAAACTCCATTAACAGAAGAGGAGTATGCTATTTGTGTAGCTAAAGAGAATACTGAGCTTTTGGCACAGGTTAATGAGATTCTTGCAGAGCTTGAAGCAGAGGGTACTCTTGATAAAATTATAGGAAATTACATAGGTGATGATACAAAGGGCACATATCAATATACATCGCCACAGGGCACAAGCCGTAGCAATGGTACATTGGTAGTAGCTACAAATGCTGCTTTTGAACCATACGAATATGTAGAAAGCGGTAAAATTGTAGGTATTGATATTGATATCTCACAGGCAATAGCAGACGGTCTTGGAATGGAGCTTAAAATAGAGGAAATGGAGTTTGACTCTATTATTTCAGCAGTTTCATCAGGTAAGGCACAGCTCGGTGTTTCTGGTATGACAGTAACAGAAGAGAGATTACAGAACATAAACTTTACAACACCTTATACAACAGCTAAGCAGGTTATTATTGTACGCAATGGTACATCAGATAATACAGCTTTGGTAAGTGTTGAAAAGTTTAAAAATGATTTTATCGTTGAAAGCAGATGGCAGTATATTGCAAAGGGTTTGGTTACAACTCTACAAATATCCTTATTTGCATCTATTATCGGTATAATTCTTGGATTTTTGATTGCAGTAGCACGAGTTTCTTGTGACAAAACAGGTAAATTTAAGCTGTTAAATCTGTTGCTGAGGGGATATCTTACAATTATTAGAGGTACTCCTGCAATGATTCAGCTATTGATTATCTATTATGTAATTTTTGCAACAAGTGCTGTAGATAAGGTTTTAGTTGCTATAATTGCATTTGGTTTAAATTCATCAGCATATATTGCTGAAATAGTGCGTTCAGGTATTATGTCTATTGACGAGGGACAATTTGAAGCAGGTAGAAGTCTAGGCTTTAGCTATAGTCAGACAATGACTAACTTTATATTGCCACAGGCTATTAAAAATGTATTGCCAGCACTTGGTAATGAATTTATTGTACTTATAAAGGAAACATCAATTTCAGGTTATATTGGTATTATGGATTTAACCCGTGGAGGCGACCTAATAAGAAGCCGAACATATGATGCGTTCCTACCACTTATTGCAGTAGCACTTGTATATCTTGTTATTGTAGTAGTGCTAACTTCTTTGCTTAGCAAGCTGGAAAAGAGGCTGAAAAATGATGGAAAATAAATTTGACTCAATTATTCACGTTGAAAATCTTAAAAAAACCTTTGGTGAAACAGAGGTTTTAAAGGGGATTACAACCGATATTCACAAGGGTGAGGTACTGGTAATATTAGGACCATCAGGTTGTGGTAAATCAACCTTTTTGCGTTGTCTTAATCTGCTTGAAATACCGACTGAAGGTAATATATATCTTGATGGTGTAGATATTACAGATAAAAAGGTTGATATAAATAAAGAACGCCAAAAGGTTATGATGGTGTTTCAGCATTTTAATCTTTTCCCTAATAAAACAATACTTCAAAATCTTACAGTTGCACCGATAAAGCTAAAGAAGCTTTCTGTGGAAGAGGCTAACGAAAAGGCTATGAAGCTTTTGGAAAGAGTAGGCTTGGCTGAAAAGGCGAATGCTTACCCAAGTCAGCTTTCTGGTGGACAGAAACAGCGTGTAGCTATCTGTAGAGCTTTGTGTATGGAGCCTGAAATAATTTTATTTGACGAGCCAACATCAGCACTTGATCCAGAAATGGTTGGTGAGGTGCTTGAGGTTATGAAAGAGCTTGCACAATCAGGTATGACAATGGTTTGTGTTACACACGAAATGGGATTTGCAAAAGAGGTTGCATCAAGAATTATATTTATAGATGACGGTGTTATTGCAGAGGACGATACACCTGAAAATATATTCAACAATCCTAAAAATCAAAGATTAAAAGAATTTTTGTCTAAAATTCTTTAAGAGATGGATTTGAGTGTAACAAATTTTGCAATAATTTATAACGGTAGTATTATGATACTTGAAATGATTATTACAGTTTTAGCTGTTGCATTACTTGTTATTATAAATCTTGTAAGAATAAGGAATATACAATATTATAAGAGAGAATTATATTATAAAATTACAGCCACCAACGCCCCTGAAATGAGGTTGTTGGTGGCTGTTTTTGTAATTATGATTGCAAAATTGTAAAATAAAATAATGGGAATATTTACATATAGTTCACACATTATTCTTATTTTAGGATTAAAATAGCACCTATTCAATTACAAGTAATGAGGTATTGATTATGAAAAAATATATTTTTAAGAAAACAGCAGGAGTAATGATTGTAGCAAGTATGCTTTGTGCAATGCTTACAACAGGCTGTGGTCAAGCTGATAGCAATGCAGATGATAAAGAAACTGCAACACAGGCTGTAACAGAGACTACAACAGAGGCAAAGGAACCTGTAATAGTTAAGGCAGGTGCATATGACTATATTAGTGATATTAAAGTTTTTGACTTTGGCATTACAGTTGAGGGTACAAACAGCAATTACGAATGTCTTGCCACAAGTAGTGTTGCTAAATCAGATAACGCAACAATAATTGATGAACAAGTAAAGGATATTATTTCTATTAGTATGCAATATAAAAATTATGAACTGCTTGATAATAGTGATGTTGGATATTCAGAGGTGAATCTTAACGAAACAGTAAAGGTAAGTATCCCTTATGAAGAAGGTATGTATATTCTTACTGACGAAAATGGTGTTGCTTATGATATTGATGCTGAATATATAGATGGTAAGTATGTATTTGAAACAAATACTCTTGGTGAATTTATAATCAGCACAACATCAACAGGTAGAACAGCACCAACAAAAATTGAAAATGTAGAGCTTGCACAGCAAACTATTATAGATGAGAGCACAGGTGTGCAGGTATCTGGTATGCTACCAGTTGATGCAAAAATGCATATTGAGTTAAATTGTATTGATGATTCAATAATGTCTGATCGTTACGATTTTCCATATCTTTTTGAAAATGATTATCCAAAAGCTACAAATGTAAGTGATTATTATTTTAATTATATTTCTCAAGTAGAAGATATTCCTATAGCAAGTCTGATAGATCACGAGGGCTGGGCAGAGGAAGAGGTTACAATGGGAGGTAAACTAAATTGTTATATAACCTTTATAAAGGATTTTGAAATTCTTGATTTTGAGTCTGATTTAACAGTTACATTGCCTTTCGATTACCATAACGCTTTGGCTATTAGCCAAGTTTTTGAAGATCCTGGTAAGGCTAAGGTTGTTCAGTATGATTACGATAAAAAGGAATTTATTACACAAGAGGTTATTCCAGCAGAGAATACAGAACAGGGTAAATTTCAGTTTAAAACAAAAACACCTGGTACATTCCTTTTAGGTGGCGAAGTAAATATAGATGGTGAGATAGACTATTACATAGAACAATCAAAGTATGAAGTAGAGGAAAATTGATTATGAATAATAGATTTTTAAACAAAACAGCAGGAATAATAATTGTAGCAAGTATGCTTTGTACAGCATTTACAGCTGGTTGTACTCAAACTGATAGCAATGCAGATAAAGAAACTGCAACACAGGCTGTAACAGAAACTGCAACTGAGAAAGCAACTGAAGCTACAACTGAAACTACAACTGAAACTACAACCGAGACTATTGCAAACACAGAGTCAAAAGATGGTGTTCGGACAATTAAGGCAAATGCATTTACTAGTAGTGTTGATTTTGGCTTTGATTACGGTATTACAGTTGAGGGTACAGATGTTGATTACAAATTTTTGAAAACAATCAATATCAAAGACTTAGAAAAAGAGTACGAAATAACAGATTCAGCTATAAAAGATATTTTTGATATTGTTATGCAATATAAAACATACAAAGATAATTTAAGTATTGAGGATGTATTTATAACTGAGTTAAAGGAAACAGTAAAGGTAAGTATACCTTATGATACAGAAGGAATGTATGTTGTTGCATCTAAAAACGGTGTTGCGTATGATGTTAACGCAGAGTATATAGATGGTAAGTATGTATTTGAAACCGATAAGCTTGGTAGCTTTATATTTAGAACAGAGCCAATAGGCAGAACAGAGCCTGTGAAAACTGAAAATGTAGAGCTTGCTCAGCAGACAATAACTGATGAGCGTACAGGCATAAAGGTATCAGGTATGCTACCGGTTGATGCAGAAATGGATATTTCAATGTCCTTGGTTTATGAATCAGACTTTTTCTATAAAATGGATGCAGACAATTATAGCTTTGAGGGAGATTATCCACAGGCAACAGAAGTAGCTGATTGTTACGTTAATTATTCTGATGAGAAAAATATTGATGATATTATTGAAAGAATTAGTGATAAGGGCTGGTCAAAGTTTGAGGAGCTTGTCGGTGATAAGATACAGCTATATATAAGCTTTGTAAAGGATTTTGAAATTCTTGATTTTGAGTCTGATTTAACTGTTACATTACCTTTTGATTATCGTGAGAAGCTAATTACAGGTGAACTTACAGGTGATACTATGGCTGTAAAGTATGATTATGATAAAAAAGAATTTGTTACTCTTGAGGTTCTTCCTGAAGATGAAAAGGATACTTTCCAATTTAAAACCGAAACACCAGGTAATTTCTTCTTTGGCGATACATCAGGTGTAAATCGTGTTACAGCATTTTATTCGAATAATTAATAGACCTGTTCGGTAACTGGAAAAATGTCGTAGGAACGAGTAATTTTTTCGTCAGACGACGACAATTTTTCGCAGGAATACTGTATGTATTTCAAGAAAAATTGACTAAGTATTACGGAAAAAGAATCGTTCAAACGGCGTTTTGGAGGTTATCGAACAGGTCTAATATATAAGTTCTAAAACGAGGTGTTAAACCAATGAAAAACATATTCAAAAAAATAGTAGGTGCTTTACTTGCAACAAGTATGATTTTTACAATATCATTTGCTTCCGTTTATGCAGACGAAGAATATTATGATTATGAAGAAAATGAAAGATTTTTTATTGATGACTCTCAAAGCTCAAACTATGGTATAACAGCAACAGTTGAGAATGAAAATCTTAGATATATTGAGTCATCAAAGGTGTCTGAAAGTGAAGGCTTTGTGGGCTTTACAAGTGATTCTGTATATGAGATATACGATTTGAAAATGGTTTATTCAACAGGTAAAGATGAAAAGGGCGAAGATATACTTGCCACTACAACCGAAAGCGAAATTTGTGGTGAAATGGTAATTGAACTTCCATGTGAGAATACTGATTTAAATGTTATACTTGTAACATCAGATGGCCCATATCAAATTGATGCAGAAGCTGATTCGGAAGCAGGTTGCCTTATTTTTGGTATAAGTAGATTAGGCAAAATTATACTAACAAGTGACCATATGTATTACTATGATGAATTAGAGCGAGAGGGTGGAATTAAATTTTCAGAGCAGACCGTAGTTGATGAAAAGACAAAAATGCAGGTGTCAGGAAAGCTTCCTGAAGGCTCTACAATGTACACAAAATTACATAATGTGAATTTATTTAATTTAACAGAAGAGGATAGAACATCAAAGCAAATTATAGATGATTTCAAACGTCCTCTTATGAGTGATGTTTACACAATAGATAGCTCTACCCAAACAACACCATACAATATGGATTGGATGAAATCTGATCCTACTGCAAGTGGTTTGCTTTATGTGAATGTTGAATTTGAAAAAAGATTAGAGTTTATAGATGTTGATACACCAATTACTGTAACAATTCCTTTTGATTACAGAGAATTTTTGAAGTACTCACAAACAGGCACTGATCTAGAGGCTTATCAGCTTAACCACAGAACAGGTAATATGGTTCCTGTTGAGATTCTGCCAGCTCAAAACGGAACCCTACAATTCAAAGCAAATTCTTCGGGTTCTTTCTTTGTTGGTAATAAGGCTATGATAGAAGATTTTGTTAAAGTTTATGGCTATGAGTATGAGGATTTCAACATAAATAATACTGCAATACAGTTAGAGCAAACCAAAGAAACTCCAGATAGTGATATAAATATAGCATTAATAATTTGCATAGCTACAAATATTATATGGCTTGTAGTTGTGGTACTTATTGTAAAGAATAAAAAGAAAAATTCAGCTCTAAAAGCTGACAGCTCAAAATAATAAGAAAAG
Source organism: Acutalibacteraceae bacterium (assembly GCA_036311185.1). Lineage (GTDB taxonomy): Bacteria > Bacillota > Clostridia > Oscillospirales > Acutalibacteraceae > CAG-964. Next base: position 15,537 of record JAXJQK010000072.1, read on the forward strand.
TAAGATAAGCAGACGAATTTGTCTGCTTATTTTATTTAAATTCTTTACACTTAGCTTATTGTTATAAATTTATATATGTGGTATAATTTTCAGCGTAATCATTTTATTGGAGAGTGTAATGTGAGAAAGAATGTTTTAAAAACTACAGCTATGCTTTTATCACTAGGTATGTGTGTTGTGTCAGGAGGCTGTGCTGACACGGCTTGTGTGGTTAGTGATATGATTTTAGGTAACGATGAAAAATATAGTGATATACAAACAATACAAGCTAATACGGTGTATGAAAAAGTAACTTTAGACTATGGTTATAATTCACTTGAAACAGATGTGCAAAAACAGCTTTACAAAGAAATTGAGGGTGTGGTAAATGCTGTAAGTGATGAAACCCAAGAAGAGCTTTATTCTATGAAAGAAATAGAGATTGAAGATGTAAAGCTTTCAGAGGGGAATATAAGGGTAGTAATAGAGGCATTTAACTGTGACCATCCAGAAGTGTTTTGGGTGTCGAATACTTTTGGCTATTATTCTAATGGTAGAGATACAGTAGTTCGTTTGTATTCAGAGTTCAGTGGCAGTGATATTAATTTAATGCAGGTTAAGCTTAATAATAAAGTTGAAGAAATTCTTTCAGATATGCCTGCAGATTTGTCAGAATATGAAAGAGAAAAATTTATTCACGATAAGATAATCGATAACTGTGTATATGACGAAGATGCAGACTCTTCACAGGGTATGCAATCTGCATTTACTATGTATGGTGCATTGGTTGAAAATTCAGCCGTTTGTGAGGGCTACACAAAAACAATGCAATATTTACTCAAGCTTGTTGGAATAGAATCAATAACTGTGAACGGATATAGTAAAAGTGAACTACATCAATGGTGCTTGGTAAATATAGACGATAAATGGTATCATCTTGATGTAACTTGGGATGATCAGGATACAACTGAAGAGCACGAAGCAGTTGTGCTTTATAACTACTTTAACACAACAGATGCGTTTATAAAGGCAGACCACGAGATAGCAAAGGAGTATACTTCTCTTACTGAAGATGAGCTGTGTGGAACAACTGCTAAAGATGCAAAGCTGTTTAATCTTCCTTTGCCTGAGTGTAACTCTGAGGAGGCTTCTTATTTCAATGTTGAGGGAGCTAAATTTACAGCCTTTGATAATTATGACTGTTATAATTTGATCGTGAATCGTTTGTATGAGGTCGCACTTAATAAGGGAGCAGGATTTAGTATAAAGATTTCAGAAGAGCTTGATTATGATGATACAATAGATAAGCTTTTTTATAATGATCCATATGAATTTTTTGAGTACACATCAGATGTTAATAAAATGATGGATACAGATTATAAAATAAGTGATAATCTTTCTATTATAACCTATAGTGAACAAAGTTTGGTTCAGATACAACTTAAGTACGAATAAATTTAAAAACCTTACGTATTTTTCGTAAGGTTTTTATGATATCAATATTTTTTAGGAGGGCAAAATGGAACCAAAGGATTATATTGTAAAGGATATACAGGGCGAGTATGCAATACTTACAGATTTGTCAGACAACAGTGAGCTTTTTATAGCTATGGCACTTCTACCTGTTGATATTGATATAAATACAAAGCTACATTATGAAAATCTTATGTATGAAATAATTGAATAGGTAATTTTAAAGAAAATATAAAAGGGTGATTAGTACGACATACAGTAAATTTGATAAAATGAAAAAATCATTATTCCAAATGCCACCAATGAGAGTTATTGTGCTTGGCTTTTTGTTAATAATTTTTATAGGTGCAGTGCTTTTATCTTTACCAATTTCGTCAAAAAGTGGAGAGTTTACGAATTTTCTTGATTCTTTTTTTACCTCAACCTCTGCAACCTGTGTAACTGGTCTTATAAGATTTGATACATATACGCATTGGTCATGGTTTGGTAAGGCTGTTTTGCTGGTGCTTATACAAATAGGTGGCTTGGGCTTTATGACAATGGCTATATCTATTATAGCACTTACAAAAGCTCGCATAGGAATTTCTACAAGAATTGTAATGCAAAGCTCTATTTCAGCACCACAGATTGGTGGAATAGTAAAGCTGACAAAAAAGATATTTTTAGGTACAGCTATAGTTGAGAGCAGTGGTGCTGTGTTATTGTTACCATATTTTATTCCCAAGCTTGGTGTAGCTAAGGGAATAGTTTATTCAATATTTCATTCTGTTTCGGCGTTTTGTAATGCAGGCTTTGATTTAATGGGTTATAAAGAACAGTTCTGTTCGCTTACTTATCAAACAGGAGATTGGTATTTTAATATTGTGATTATGTCTCTTATTATTGTAGGTGGATTAGGATTTATAGTATGGTTTGACCTTATTGATGCGAAGTTTAGATTTAAAGACTTACATCTGCAAAGTAAGCTGGTGCTTACTGTAAGCTCAGTGCTTATAGTTATAGGTGCAGTTTTTATATATTCATTTGAACTTAATGGCACTTTATTTCAAGATATGCCACTAAATGAAAAAATACTCGCAGCTTTGTTTCAATCAGTTACAGCAAGAACAGCAGGTTTTAATAGTGTGGATTTAGCTTCACTTACTCCATCTAGCATAACTATGATGATATGTCTTATGCTTATCGGTGGCTCAACAGGTTCAACAGCAGGTGGATTAAAAACAACCACTTTTGCGGTGCTAATTTTGAGTATTTTATCTGTAGTACGCAGAAAAAAGGATATGGAAGCTTTTGGAAGAAGACTTGAAGATGGTCTTGGAAAAACAGCTGCTTGTCTTTTTACATTATATATCACAGTTGCTGTTGGTTCAGCTATGGTAATTTCAAATATAGAAGACATTACAATGCTTCAAGCTATGTTTGAAACAGTGTCTGCAATTGCAACAGTAGGCTGTACATTAGGTATTACTACGAGTGTAGGAGTTATATCAGAAATCATATTAATAGTTTTGATGATGTTGGGTAGAATTGGTTCTGTAACGGTACTGCTTGCCTTGTTTTCAGATAGGAATAAGACTGTTTCTAAATTGGCACAAGAGAAAATTCAAATTGGTTAGGGGGATAATAATATGAAATCAATATTAGTTATTGGATTGGGTAGATTTGGCTTAATTATGGCAGATAAGCTCGAAAATGAAGGTAATGAGGTTATGGGTGTAGATATAAGTGAAAAAAGAGCGGATGATGCAGCCACAATTCTTAGAAATGTTCAAATAGGAGATGCAACAGATGAGCATTTTATAGCTTCATTGGGAGTTGCTAACTTTGATGTTTGTGTTGTTGCAGTTGGTGGAGAAAACTTTCAGATTGCACTTGAAACAACAGTGCTTTTAAAAGACTATGGTGCAAAATTTATTGTAGCCAGAGCAAACAGAGATGTTCATGAGAAGCTATTGCTTAGAAATGGTGCTGATTATGTTGTATGTGCAGACAGGGAGGCAGCAGAAAGATTAGCAGTGAAATATGGTACAAAGCACGTGTTTGATTATATTGAGCTTACTGATGATTTTGGATTGTTTGAAATTTCAGCACCAGAGTCATGGTTGGGAAAAAGTATTGCAAAGGTTAATGTACGCTCAAAATATAATATAAATATTATAGCAACAAAGGTTGGAGAAAATATTACACCTATAACAAACCCTGAGTATATATTTAACAGGGGTGAAAATATTTTAATTATGGGTGAAGAAGCGGTAGTGAGAAAATTTTTAAGGTAAAGCAAATATATAATAGTGATAATATTGTGAAGGGGCTGTAGGTTGTGCTAAATAATACTTACAGCTTCCTTTTTTACAAGACAAATTGTAGTGAAATAAACGTGCTTTTATTCTATTTTTGTACTAAATGTGATATTAATTCTATCTGCTTGACAAACCACTTTGAACAGAGTAAAATCTAACTTGGTTTATAATAAGTACAAAATAATTTGATGAATAGAAAGAGGATGTAAGCTTGAATACTCAAATATTTGAACAGCATGAATCAGAGGTTCGCTCATATTGCAGACATTTCCCTACAGTTTTTTCAAAGGCGAAGGGTTCTAAGCTTTTTGATGAGCTTGGAAATGAATATATTGATTTCTTTTGTGGTGCAGGAGCTGTAAACTACGGACATAACAATAATTATATAAAGCCAAAGCTAATTGAGTATCTTGAGGGTGACGGTATTATGCACGCACTTGATATGTACACAACACCTAAGCGTGACTTTATTAGCTATATGCAGGAAAATATACTAAAGCCAAGAGGACTTGAGTACAAAATTATGTTCCCAGGTCCTACAGGTACAAATGCTGTTGAAGCAGCATTGAAGCTAGCACGAAAAGTAAAGGGCAGAAGCAACGTTTTTGCACTTATGGGTTGTTTCCATGGTATGACATTGGGTGCTCTTGCACTTACAACAGACCAAGGTGCAAGAAAGGGTGCTGGTGTTAAGCTAGGCGATGTTACTCATATTCCTGCTCCTTATATGTATCCTAATTTTGATACAATTGAATATATGCAAAATCTACTTGATGATGACCATTCAGCTGTTGAAAAGCCTGCAGCTGTTGTAATTGAAACAGTACAGGCTGAGGGTGGTATTCAGGTGTTTGAGGTTGAATACCTACAGCGTTTGCGTAAATTCTGTGACGACAATGATATTCTTCTTATGATTGACGATATACAGGTAGGCTGTGCAAGAACAGGAACATATTTCTCATTCGAGAGAGCTGGCATTAAGCCTGATATTTTTGTTTTGTCAAAGTCTATTGGTGGCTATGGTGTGCCATTTGCGTTAACTCTATTCAAGCCAGAGCTTGATAAGTGGACTCCTGGTGAGCATAACGGTACATTCAGAGGCAATCAGCTTGCTTTTGTAGCTGCTAAGGCTGGTCTTGAATTTATGATTAATGAAAAGATAGAAGAAAAAGCAAAGAACAGTGGCGAAATCATCAAGGAATTTTTAGAGAAAGAAATTCTTCCATTGGATAGCCGTTTGCAAATGCGTGGTATCGGTATGATATGGGGTATTGAGTTCGAAAATATTCCTGTTGACGGCTTGAGTGAAAGAGTAACTGAAAAAGCATTCGACAGAGGACTCATTGTTGAATGTGCAGGAAGAAAAAATTCAGTAGTAAAGATAATGCCACCTCTTGTAATAGAGAAAGAAGTATTGTTAGAGGGTCTTGCAAAGCTAAAGGATGCAGTTGAGGATTGTTTGGCTGAAATTAAGTAATGGTAACAACAATGCATTGATTCTATAAAGGCAGAGGCAACCAACCCTCTGCCTTGTTTTTTAGTGATGTATTAAGGAGAGTAATATGAATATAAAATATATAGCACGAGTTTTAAGTGGAGCAAAGTTTAAGAAGATGTTTGAGAAAATCGACATTATTCACGATAAAACAGGCAAAAGTAAGATAGGTTTATTTTTTGATATGATAGGCTGTACTATTAAATATGGTGCTGGCTATAATGACTATATAATTTTTGAGTTCTACAATATGAACGCAAAAGAGAGAAAAACATATCTTACTCGTATGAAGAACAAAAAATTAGTTACAACTCTTAACGATTTAAGATACTCTCATATTTTTGATGAAAAAAATCTCTTCGATGAAAAGTTCGCAGAATTTATGGGCAGAGAAATTCTTGACGTTGCAAAAATAGATTACGATAAATTCGAGAGTTTTGTGCAGGGGAAGGAATATTTCTTTGCGAAGCCATATATAGGCGAAAGTGGTAAGGGTATTGAGAAAATTAAGGTTGCAGATTTTGCAACAACAGAGGAGCTTTGGAAGTATATAACAAACCCAGAGAAGAACTTTGGTGTAATAGAAGAGGTAATAGTACAGCACCCACAGGCTGCTGAAATTTACCCACACTCACTTAATTGCCTGCGTGTAGTTACTCTTGTAAATAATGGCGAGGCTCATATTCTTTATTCTGTATTTAAAATGGGGAACAATGGTGGATTTGTTGATAACCTTGAAAATGGTGGTCTTGCTTGTCATTTTGATTTGGATAAGGGTGAGATTATCGGTCAGGGTCATACATCTGCACTTGTTAACTATGATGCACACCCTGCAACAGGTATTAAGTTTGTAGGCTATAAGCTACCTTTTATGGACGAGGTTAAGGATATGGTTAAAAAGGCAGCTATGGTTATACCTGAATTTAGATATGTTGGTTGGGATGTATGCCTAACACCAAACGGACCTGCCATAGTAGAGGGCAACGACTACCCTGCATACGACTTCCCACAGCTACCAGACCCAGATAAGCCAAGAATAGGCTTAATACCAAAAATCGAGAAGTTCGGCATTAAGCTATAATAAAAATAAAGCAAATTTTATATTTTGATACGCTCAAAAAA
>JAXJQK010000073.1:0-1960 GCA_036311185.1 Acutalibacteraceae bacterium
CTTTTTGACACCAAATAATTTTTGATAATCTTTTTCCTTGAGTTTGTTTATTCTTTCTTTGTTATTCATTGAAACATCACCAACTCAAGTATAGTTTATTTTTTTGCTGTTTTCAAGGTTATCGAACAAGTCTAATAAGTCTTCGCTTCTTTGTGTATATGTCATTATGATTCACCTCTTTACCTTAAAGCTCTTTTCTAAAGCATATAATACGGTTAGCTTCATCAAAACCCATAGATAAATGAAATTTTAAGCTTGTAAGATTATCAAGCTCGCAATCACTTGCAAACTCTTTGCAGCCTTTATCTTTTGCCCAGTTTTCGCACGCATTAAGAAGTTCTTTTGCGTAGCCTTTGTTACGAAAATTTTCTTCTACAAATATAGCCTCCAGATATCCAACAGGGGAGCTTTTTGTACCCTCTACATAGTCAAATCGCAAACCACATTGCGCAAAACCTACGGGCAAGTTGTCTCTATAGTTGATAAAAAATATTAATTTATTATTCTTAATTTCTTCTAAAAATTCTGCTTCTAACTCATCAATAGTATGGCTACTCCACATCTGAACAGCCATTTCTGCCAAAACACGAGCATCATCCTTAGTTGCTTTCTGTATCATAGGAAACACCTCCACAAATTAGAATTTATCAAATTGCTGATATTTCTTTTACCAATTCCTCAAAGCCATTAACCGAAACCCCATTGTATGATACTTTTCTGCTGTTTAATAAAACAGGATTCATACCCACTTTTTTAGCAGCCTCCAGATTTCCTTCTCTATCATCTATATAAATGCAATCTTCTGCATTAAGACCTAATTTTTCAATTGTGAGAATGAAAATACGCTCATCAGGTTTTTGAATTTTTAAATCACCACTTATACTGATTACATCAAAATATTTGTTTAAATCAAATTTTTTACGAAGATACTTGCTCCATCTGCTGGAATCATTCGATATAATAGCTAATTTATATTTATCCTTAACCTTTTCGATAAAATCTATAAAACCGTCCATTAATTCTATAGTATCAAGATATTCCTTTTCAATTTTTTCTAAATCTCCCTGAAACCCAATAGCTTCCCATACTTCCAGAGAGGTCAACTCTCCAATATCTGCTTTAAACCAAGGAGTGTATATCTCTTCAGGGTTTAAGTCAGGAAATGTCTGTTGTACATAAGGAACAAAATCATCTCCTGTCTGCTTTACTATTACACCATACATATCTAAAACTATAGCTTTCATAACTTAATTATCCTTTCGTTAAATTGGAATTTATCTAATTATTTCAACTTTAACATTATGATCTGTATCATCACAATTCAACATAATCTCTAATAACATTAAAACAGTTTCATCACCTAAATCTTTTTTGCTTTTATCATAATTTATCCATTTAATTGTGATAGGTTCGCTATATTCATGCACTCCAAATCCACCACACAGTAAATCATTAAAAGCGTTTAGGTTATGTCCTGTTTTCCATTGCAAATCCTTCGTTAATAACTTATCTATTTCATCATAAAAACCTTCCATGTTGGGAAAATTATTACCATCCAATAAGAATGTTTTCATAGTAACACTTCCTTGCCAAATTCAAGTTTGTTTTTACCGATATTATATCAGTCACTCTTTGTTTTGTCTATCAATTAAAACAAGTTTAAATAAGTGCTTGAGCAAATTGACAGCAGTTTTAATCTCTGAATTTGACACTTAAAAACATCGGCAACATTTAAAATTATAATAACTTTATAATTGTGATTTTGCCGATACTGTGGTATAATATTTATGTAAAACTCATACTAGGAGGTAATTATGCAATACTTATCAGTAGCAGAAATTGCTGAAAAATGGGGGATTTCTGAGCGTAGTGTTCGAAATTATTGTGCTCAAGGTAGAATTGCTGACTCAAAGCTTATCGGCAAGGTTTGGCATATACCTGAAAATGCACAAAAGCCTGA
>JAXJQK010000074.1:0-7102 GCA_036311185.1 Acutalibacteraceae bacterium
ATACTGTATTGTACCTGTGTAATCGTCAGGGTCTATTATATTAACTACTGAATGTAAAACTTCGCTTGCTTGATTTATTTTATTATGTAGTTCTTGTTTTCTATTGTCTATGTAAGTATTTGTGCTAGTATCATCAACATTGTAAGCGAACTCAGCAACAGAAGTATGATTATCTCTATCGTCTTTCAGTAATTCAGAATACCACCTATCAATATATTCTCCCATATTACCTAAAACATTATCTGTTTTATAACACATATTAATGTCAATTAGGTTATCTACATCATCAATATTTGGCACTGTAACCCCCATTTAAAAAAGCTATATAATATATATCATTTACTTTTAAATGTACAATTTTTTAATGCTGTATTTGTAATATTTTTGCTTTGTAAAGGTGTTTTTATTGTGTACAAGTGTAAGAAATGGGAGTTTTACTATATAATTTTAATGTATTCTTATGTAAAGTAAAAAGCGATATTTACGCTCTTTACTCGTAGTTTTAATTAATCGGTTATTTTGTTATCGTAATATAAATTGTGCCACGCAACAAATCTTCTGTATATCTCACGATACACATTTGTGCTTTTTACCTCTTTTCCTCTAATTTCTCGATGGTCATCAAACAATTCTCTAAACTCGGGTAACTGTGTAATGTATTTATTGTTAGTGCTTTCTTTGATTTTACAAATTTCATCATTCACTCGGTAAAAATAACCAGAGTCATAAATATTTTTATAATTTAAAGTCTTTAGAACATCCATTTTCCAAACATATTCTTGTAACACCTTGCGAAACTCTGATCCTGTTCTGTAATGTGGTATTCTTGGTCTAGGATTATTACCTTTCCTAAATAAAAACTCTGAAATGGCATATTCTCTAGAAGAACCTTTCTCTTCATATGTCAACGTTTCTCGTTGCTGTTCAAACTTTCTTAAAACTTCGTATGGTTTTGGGGCTAATTTAATAATTTTCCCATCCACCTGTCGTTTTATTTCTAAAGTTAATAAATCTGATTTTTTCACAATACGAACATCGTCTAAAGTAAAACCATACCAAAATAAAATGTAAGCCGACCAAATGAACGAGAATTTGCTGACATAGAAGTCGATGTTAGTACGTTCAAATATACTCATTAATTCGTTTATATCTCTAACATAATTCATATCATTAGACGCTTCTTCTTGAAATACGCAAACATTATCATAGTTAACTTTTTCTAGCTCTATAACAGAGTTGACACACCCCAATTTGTTGAGCATTGTTCTCATATGACTTCTTTTGGTTCTAAATATGGCTCTGGTACTAAAATTTTCATCATCTAACCACTGTTCCCATTCTTTAACGCTCCATTGTTCGATAGGAACACCTGTTTTTTCCTGCAAAGCATATAATCGTTCAATTCCAACTGCAGGTAGGTGCCCTTTGTTTTCCAACAAATCTTCCAATTGCATTTATATCACCCCACATTTAAACCGTATGAAATCATAATAGCTTCATTTAGTTTTATTGTGTCTAACTGATTAATTGAACCAAGTCTTTGTTGCAATTCAGATTTGTTTATTACTCTAGCTTGTTCTACCAGAATAATGGAATCGCTATCCAACCACTCATAAGAAACCTTAACGTGAGTTGGCATTTCTTTTTTATCTACGTTACGAGTCAAAGGTGCAATTTGTAGAGTTGGTGAGAACCTATTACCTGTGTTGTTTTGTATAACAACCGCAGGTCTAATACCTCTTTGAATATTACCCTTACCTTTTAAATCTACCATGTAAATTTCCCCTCTTTTTACCTCCATTGCGTTTTCCTCCTTGATGTTTTGTAAAAATGATATTGTATAATTAACGAATATTTATCTGTTGTTATAATTATACTGTATTCAACCGAGATTATCAACGGTAAAATTATAACAAATGTATTTTTTACAATTTATTCACATTATAGATATCAAAAGAAAATATATGGCATTATTTTCACAAAACCTCAAAAAAGATAAATAAACTTACACACTTTTCTTGACAAACCCTTCTGTTCCTGTTTTTGCCGAAAATCTCGACATTCTGTTCATATTGCACTTCTTAAAAATTGGCTTATTATTGGGACAAACTGAGCTTTTTTCACAAAAGTTGCCTCTTTTCTTATATGTCCTATCGTCCATAACGAAAAGCAACACAGAAAAACACTCCCAATTACACAAATATTACTCCTATTTTTTACAATGAGCGTAGCGAATTTAAAAAATAGAAAATTGAGAGTGTAAGCGAGCGATATGTGTGTTGTACACTAATCATTCTAGCACTTACAATATTATCAAACTCACTCTAACGCAGTAATCTATAGTTTTAATTTGACATATACAAACATATTATCACATAAAAATATAACAAAACAGCAAAGGAGAAATGACTATAAGTAACATTCTAACACCTACACAGCAAAAGGATTTTAAATCACAGATAAAGTGTGGAGTGTATAATAGCCTTTATAATAAAGGTTTAATAGATAGTAACCAGTTGATACAGCTGAAAAAACTGCAAAATAAAAAACACTAATTATATTGCACACATACTGTGTTGATGATATATTAGTATTGTCATTATGGTATGTGTGCTATTAAACATACCGAGGTGAACATATTGAATAATAAATTAAGAGTTGCTTCATATTGCAGAGTATCAACTGATAAAGAAGAACAGCTACATTCACTTGAAAGCCAAAAGGCATATTTTAAAGACTACATAAACAAGCACGATGATTGGGTATTGCAAGATATTTATTTTGACGAGGGTATATCAGGTACTTCACTTAAAAATCGTGATGGTTTTAACAAAATGATTGACTCTGCGTTGCGTGGTGAGATTGATTTAATTCTTACCAAAGAGGTAAGTCGATTTGCAAGAAATACCGTTGACACATTAACAATAACAAGACAGCTAAGAGATGTAAAAGTAGGTGTTATATTCACAAGTGATAACATCGACACCAGAGCAACAGACGGAGAATTACGTTTAACTATTATGGCTAGTCTTGCTCAAGAGGAAAGCAGAAAAACCTCTGACAGAGTTAAATGGGGACAAACCCGAATGATGGAAAATGGTTTTGTTTTTGGTCGTAACAATATGCTAGGCTATAACATTTCAAATGGTAAAATGACAATAGACCCTAACACAAAGGACATTGTAATACGCATATTCAATGAATATGTTTATGGTGATAAGGGTACTAATGAAATTGCCAATGGACTTATCCGAGATAAAATAACAACTAAACAAGGCACTTACCTATGGGACGCTACTAAAATTGCACGAATACTTAGAAATGAGAAATATGTAGGTGATTTAACGCAAAAAAAGACCTACACAGAGAATTATCTAACACATAAAAAATGTACTAACTATGATAAAAAATCTCAAATATTTCTAACCAACCACCACGAAGCTATAATTGATAGAACCACTTGGAATTTAGCACAAGACAAACTAAATAACCGTAGCTATCACAGAAAAATCAGCAATAATCAAACTAACAATCCACATAGCAACAGGTATTGGTGTAGTGGTAAAGTTATCTGTAGCAAGTGTGGTAACACCTATGTAAGTCGCAGACAAACCAATAAGAATGGCACAATATTACAATCGTGGAAATGCAAAACGATTGTAAAGGCTGGTACACTTGATAGAAACGGTAATGTTATTCTTAATTGTAAAAATGGAAATATCAATGACAGAACATTAAAAACCTGTGTTACAAATGCTTTTGATTTGCTTTGTGACAGCAAGGATAAAATCATTGATGAAATTATGGGCGAAATAAGACAGGTATTCAAATGTAACACAGCCGATACAATAAGGTTTGAAAGACAGATTGAACAACATAAATTAAAAAAACAACAGCTTTTAGACCTGCTTATGGATAACATTATCACTCAAGAAGATTATATGCACCAACGCCAAAAATACGATAATCAAATAGCAAAAGCCACAGCCAATATTGAAAACATCAAAGCTGAAAACGCACAAAAAGAAAAAACAGCCACCAACCTTACTGCATACGTTGATAACATCAAGCGAATTTTATCAAGTGCTACACAGTATGATGATGCCTTTTTTGAGTCGATTGTAGAGAAAATAATAGTAAAAACTACCTCGATGGCTAATGGTGAAGTAGATATTTTCTTCTTTGATGTACCTGTTGGTGTAAATGTAAAATACGAGAATAGTGGAAAAGGACGAACCTTTAAAACCAATATAAAATCGTTAAATGTGCTATCTGAAAAGGAATAATTATAATGCGTTACTAATTGTCGTAAGCAGACCCTTGCGAGATGTTTGAACGCATAGAATTTCCAACAGATGAGTTTTTCCCTCCTAAGGTAACCGACCTTAACGATAATTGCGACCATTGTGGAAAGCACTGATATACAATTTTTCAACGCTTGCCAGTTATAAAGATAAATTTATCGGCAACTTCAAATAGAAAAAGGCGATATCTTAGCTTATAGCTAAAAATATCGCCTTTATTTTTATTATGCTGTGTTATTAATCACCTAATAATTCAACCTCTACGCTAAATTCCTTGTTTTTAGATGAGTTTTTTTCATTGAATCTATATATAGTAAGTTCAACTTTATCACCAGGTTTATATGTATCTAAAACATCATATAGCTCATAAAGTGTTTCAACGGATTTTCCGTCTATTTCTGTGATTATGTCGCCTACCTTTGCTTTAGTATCATTTAAAGGGCTGTCTTTATCAATTGATTCAATCTTAACTCCAGGTTTGGCACCATAATATTTTGCAGTAGAATCAGAAAATTCTGTGATTGCAATTCCTAATCTTGCTCTGCCTGTTACATAACCGTTTTTTATAATTTCGTCTACAACTTCTTTTATCGTAACACTTGGTATTGCAAATCCCATACCCTCATATTGGGTGTCAACCAATTTTATAGTGTTAATGCCAATTACCTGACCATTTGTATTAGCTAAAGGTCCACCAGAATTACCTGGGTTAATAGGTGTATCGGTTTGAATATATGTAACAGCACTACCACTTAAAGGTCTGTTAAGTGCAGAAATAATACCTCTTGTAAGAGAGCTTGAATAGCTAGATCCGCCCGGACTTCCTATAGCTACTACATCTTGCCCCACTGATAATTCATCGGAATTTGCAAAAGTAGCAGACTTCCAGTTTTTGGCGTCTTCACATTTTAAAACAGCAAGGTCAGTACGAACATCACAGCCTACTATACCTACAGGATAAGCATCTCCTGATTTTGTTGTTATCCATACGTTGCTTTCAATATCATCTAATATAACGTGACTATTTGTTACTATGTATCCGTCCTCGCTTAGTATTATACCGGTTCCCTCACTTTTAGGAAGTGAGGTTGAGGGTTGTTCATCTTCATCATAAACAGATATTGATACAACACTTTCAGAAAGCACATCGTATGCTTTTTCTGTTGAGCCATTCTTTATATTATTACTTTCTAATAAAATTTCAGGACCATTTGGATTTGCAAGAGCTCCTCGCTCAGGCTCTTCGTCCTTTTCAAAATCATCTGAAAAAGGACTGTCGAAATCAAATAAACCGTCGCTCCATACGCCGTTTTCCTTTGTAAGCGTTGATGTCCAGATTATAAGCAAAGTTATAAACAAAACTATTAAGCCTGATATTATTCCTATTAGCACCTTAACAGATGTATCCATTTTTTTCTTCTGTTTTTTAGAATTAATGCTTATTGGATAATACCAACCACCATTTATAAATTGTGGTGTTACACCTTGAGGCAAAGGTGTTCCTTGAATATAAGGAATATATTCTATATTTGGTGCATTGCTCGGTACATTATTATTGTAGGATTGAGTAAATTCCTGCTTACAATTATTTTCGTATGGATTTTGATTTGTGTTTGGAGCGTTTTCAACAGACACTGTGCTTTCTTTGTCAGAGTTTTCTGATACCTTTTCGTCAATTTGTTTTTGTGTTGAATTTGTCTGACAATTAACCTCCGTAGGTTGATTGTCAGACTGCTGGTTTGGTATTGTCTGACAGTTAGCTAATGGCGTTTGATTATTAAACTGTTGATTTGGTGTTGTCTGACAGTTAGCTATTGGCATTTGATTATTAAACTGCTGGTTTGGTATTGTCTGACAGTTAGCCAATGGCATTTGGTTATTAAACTGCTGGTTTGGTGTTGTCTGATAGTTAGCCATTGGCATTTGGTTATTAAATTTTTGATTTGGTATTGGCTGATAATTTGCCATTGGTGGTTGATTATTAAACGACTGATATTGTATTGGTGGGTGATTATAATTGCCTGTTGGTGGCTGGTTATTAAACTGTTGCTGTGGCATTGGTTGATAATTACCCATAATTTGTGGTTGGTTGTTAAATTGGCGATATTGCATTGGATTTTGCTGATAATTACCTATTGGTGGCTGGTTATTAAACTGTTGCTGTGGCATTGGCTGATAATTACTCATTTGTGGTTGGTTATTAAATTGTGGTAATTGAAATGTATTATTATGTATTTGAGACTGCTGATTTTGTACAGACTCATTTGAATAGGTATCTTTAATATTATTAGAATTATTTGAATTGTTATTATTCATAATAAATCCTCCGCATTATTCTTCGATATGTTCTTCTATTGTTTGTGCAGTAGAAATAATTGTACCGTCAGAGCTTACCATTGTTGCTCCAATGTCTTTTTTACGTGATGTGAAAATATTGTGCATGTTGCTTTGAACCTTGTTTTTTGGTAACCAAAGTGTAAAACTGCAATATTCATCAACAACACTTTGAGCAGTAATATCTCCACCATGTAAACGCATAATGGTTTTAACTATATATAATCCTAGTCCCATACCGTTTTTATCTTGACTTCGAGATTTATCTGTTTTGTAAAATCTTTCAAAAATATGCACAAGCTCTTCAGGCTCTATACCGTGGCCACTGTTTTTTATTTCAAGCTCTGTTCTATCATTGTATTCAGTAAGAGTAACTTTAATATATCCTCCTACATCAACAAATTTTACAGCATTTTCAAAAAGATTATAAACTACTTGATGTATTAAATCGGGATCACCCTCTA
>JAXJQK010000075.1:0-3131 GCA_036311185.1 Acutalibacteraceae bacterium
ATATAATACCCAATGCCGACAAAATGCAGATACAGGCACAAAATGCCTTTTTAAAGGTGCTTGAGGAGCCACCACAGAATATATTATTTATACTGTGCTGTACCTCTGCACAGCAATTATTGCTTACAATTCGTTCAAGAGTAACTGTATATAAGCTCGGCTTTGATACTACTGCTGACGAAAACGCACAAAAGGCTATCCAAAAGGCACAGCAGATAGCAAGGGCTTTAACCGTAACAAAGGGATATGAGCTTTTATGTGCTACATTATTTACAGACCGTGTATTTGCAAAAAATGTGCTTAATAATCTTTTGCTGATTGTAAATAATTCAGTAAAGGCAAAGGTAGCTAATATAAATTGCAATAATATTGAACAGCTTTTAGCTGACAGTCTTAGTACACAAAATTTAATTGATATTTTAGATATAATTACCACAGCAGAAGCAAGATTGAACAGTAATATAAATATGAATTTGTTTTCGTCGTGGTTCTGTGCTGAATTAAGGAGGCAAAAATGACAGAGGTAATAGGCGTAAGATTTAAAAACGTAGGTAAGATATATTATTTTGACCCCGATTCAACATCACTTGAGGCAGGGGATTATGTAATAGTTGAAACTGCACGAGGCGTAGAGTGTGGTCAGGTTGCAATGGCTAATCGTCAGATTAAAGATGATGAGATTGTTCATCCGCTAAAAAAGATGATAAGAAAAGCAACAGAAGAGGATTTGGAAAATCTAAGACAGAATAAGGAAAAAGAGAAAAAGGCTTTTGAAATATGTCAGGAAAAGATAACACAGCACAATCTTGATATGAAGCTGGTTGACGTGGAATATACACTTGACAATAATAAAATTCTCTTTTACTTTACAGCTGACGGAAGAGTTGATTTCAGAGCCTTGGTAAAGGATTTAGCTTCTGTATTCCGTACAAGAATTGAGCTAAGACAGATAGGCGTACGAGATGAAGCCAAAATGCTTGGTGGCTTAGGTGTGTGTGGCAGACCTTTTTGCTGTTCATCATTTATGGGAGAATTTCAGCCTGTATCAATAAAAATGGCAAAGGAGCAAGGCTTGTCGCTTAGCCCTGTAAAAATATCGGGTACCTGTGGCAGACTTATGTGTTGCTTAAAATATGAGCAAGAGGCATATTTGGATCTGCTAAAAAAGACACCAAAGGTTGGTGCTATTGTAAGCACACCTGACGGCAAGGGTACAGTAGTAGAGCAGAATTTGCTTACAGGTATGCTTAAGGTAAGCCTTGATAAATCACAAACAGCTGTACCGGCTACCTATATGGTAAAGCAGGTTAAGATTATAAAGGACGGTCAAATTCGCCTTGATAAGAGCGAAATTGAGCAGTTAAAGGGATTAGAAGAATAATCCGTAGTATATCAGCATATGTATATTTTGTTAGAACAGGTAAAATTATAATTTTAAAAAGTTTGTTAAAAGTGTTGCTTTTTTTAAAAGTAGTGTTAAAATATGATTGTAAGAATGTTCGAGGAGGTGTTTTATAATGGCTTATAAGATTAACGATGATTGCATTTCATGCGGTGCTTGTGCAGCTGAGTGTCCAGTAGAGGCTATTTCAGAGAGCGATAGCAAGTATGTTATTGATGCTGATGCATGCCTTGATTGTGGTGCTTGTGCAGGTGTTTGTCCTGTAGGTGCTCCTGTAGAGGAATAATTTTTAAGGCTTACATATAGTCTAAAAAATATTATCAAAAGATAACGCAGTAGTAATACTGTGTTATTTTTTTGCAAATATTATATCCAAATTAAAAAGTAACGCACTGTAACTTATAGCTTTGTTACAGTGCGTTAAAATTTTTGTATTTTATTTTACAATCTTTAGTGAGATATCAAATGCCTTAACAGAATGGGTAAGTGCACCAATTGAGATTATGTCTACTCCACTTTCTGCAACTGCACGGATAGTATCACTTGTAATACCACCAGATGCCTCAAGTAGTGCTTTACCATTTGTTATTTTTACAGCCTCAGCCATAAGCTCAGGGCTCATATTGTCAAGCATAATAACATCAACATTGGCTTCAATAGCCTCTTTAAGCTCGTCAAGGTTTCTTACCTCAACCTCAATTTTTGTCATATGGCCAAGCTTTGATTTTAGCTTAGCTACAGCATTTGTAATGCCACCACCTGCGTCAATGTGGTTGTCTTTAAGCATAGCTGCGTCAGAAAGATTATAACGATGATTTCTGCCACCACCAACTGTTACAGCATACTTTTGAATTGGTCGCATACCTGGTAGAGTTTTTCTTGTGTCGGCAATAGATGCGTTTGTACCCTTTACAAGCTCTACACAACGAGCTGTTTCTGTTGCAATACCACTAAGGTGCTGTAATAGGTTAAGTGCTGTACGCTCAGCCTTTAGAAGTGTGCGTGTTTTACAGCTTACTGTTGCTATAATGTCGCCCTCGTTTACCTTTTCGCCGTCTTGTATAAATACCTCATATTTAAAGTCAGGCTGTAAAATCTCGAAAACTCTTAGTGCTATATCAATACCACATAGCACACCACTTGCCTTTGCTAAAAACTTAGCCTCGCCCTCCTGATCGGCAGGGATAAGATAATCGGTAGTTGTGTCAAGATAGTTTATATCCTCTAGTAAAGCTGATTTAATAAGATTGTCTATATATATTTGATTAACCATATCAGTAATCCTCCTGATGTTTACGAGTTACCTCAAGCATAATTTCCTGTGCAACTGTCGCAAGACTTTTTGCTTCTATGTAGTCGCTTGTAAGCTCGTAGTCTGTATTTTCTAAATCTGTTAAAATTTCGTCAAAACGCTTGAAGCTCTCTTCAAACTTCTCTGGCTTTTTAATAACAAAGTAAGCGTCCTGCAAAGCGTTTCTTATTTCTGTTCTTATTCCCTTAGGTAGTGGAACACTACCCTTAGTATATTTTGGTAAATCGCCTGTAACAGTACCCTTGTTACCAGACTCTATATCCTTAATAATATCTAGTGCTGCTCTTCTGGCAAATACAAGTGCCTCAAGCAGGCTGTTGCTTGCAAGTCTGTTTGCACCGTGTACACCTGTGTGAGAACATTCACCCACAGCATATAGCCTGTCTACTGTGGTTTTACCGTTCAGGTCAACATCTA
>JAXJQK010000076.1:0-1703 GCA_036311185.1 Acutalibacteraceae bacterium
GCTGTACATTCTTTAAGAGCACAGATAGACAGACGTAAGTACAGCGATATTATGAAGCACAAAATGGAGCTACAGGAAAATCTTGAGGTTCATCAGGCTGAAATTGTAAGCATAAAGCAGAAAGATGATATTTGGGTGCTGGAAACAAGATTAAAAGCACAGTACGAATGTAAGGCTGTAATTATAGCTACAGGAACATTCTTAGGTGGCAGAATATATGTTGGTGATGTTTCCTACGAAAGTGGCCCAGATGGAATTTTCCCTGCATCGTTTTTAGGTCAGTCATTAAAGGATTTAGGTTTATCATTAAGACGCTTTAAAACAGGTACACCAGCAAGAGTACTAAGAAGAAGCATTGATTTTACAGAGCTTGAGGAACAGCCAGGAGATGAGCCTGTTGTACCATTTTCTTATGATACATTAGAGCCTCTTGAGAATAAAATCAAATGCCATATAAGCTGGACAAACGACAAAACAAAGAAGATTATTCTTGATAATATTCACCGTTCACCTTTATATGGTGGACTTATTGAGGGTGTTGGCCCTAGATATTGCCCTAGTATTGAGGATAAAATAGTTAGATTTGCAGATAAGCCAAGACATCAGTTATTTATTGAGCCTTGTGGTATGGATACAGAGGAAATGTATTTACAGGGTATGTCATCATCATTGCCAGAGGATGTGCAGATTGATTTTTACCATTCAATAAAGGGTTTAGAAAATGCAATTGTAATGCGTCCTGCTTATGCTATCGAGTATGATTGCGTAGACCCTACTATGATGAACAGCACACTGGAGTTTAATAATTTCCCTAATCTATATGGTGCTGGTCAGTTTAATGGTAGCTCAGGCTATGAGGAGGCTGCTGCACAGGGATTAGTTGCAGGTATAAACGCCGCTTTAAAGATACAGGGTAAAGAACCATTTATTCTAGATAGAGCTTCATCATACATAGGTACACTTATAGATGACTTAATAACAAAGGGTGCAGATGACCCATACAGAATGATGACATCTCGTTCAGAATATCGCCTAATATTAAGACAGGATAACGCAGATGAGCGTCTAACTCCACTTGGAAGAGAGATTGGTCTTATAGGTGACGAAAGATGGAATAGATTCACCCTAAAACAAGAGCAGAAGAAGGAAGAAATTAAAAGACTTAAAAACACAGTAATTTCTCCATCTGATAAGGTAAACGAAATACTTGTTTCACGTGAAACATCTCCTATAACAACAGGTGTAAGATTAATTGACTTAATGAAACGCCCACAGATTAATTACGAGGCTTTAACAGAGGTAGACACAACAAGACCACAGCTAGATTCTAATGTTCTGGAACAGGTTGAGATTGATGTAAAATATGAAGGATATATAAAACGTCAGCTTGAGCAGATTGAAAAGATGAGAAAGCTAGAGGAGAAAAAGCTACCTAAGATAGATTTTACAGAGATAACAGGCTTACGACTAGAGGCTATAGAAAAGCTTAACAAGGTAAAGCCACAGAATATAGGTCAGGCAAGCAGAATAAGTGGTGTTAGCCCTGCTGATATTTCTGTACTTCTTATATGGCTTGCTCAGAACTCACACAAAGGTAATAAGGGATAATAGATTATGGAGAATTTTAATGAAGCATTAATCAATGGAATGAAAAAGTTTAACATTGAGCTTACAGACGAACAGATTAATAAGTTTAATATTTA
>JAXJQK010000077.1:0-1892 GCA_036311185.1 Acutalibacteraceae bacterium
TGTCCAAACAAAAGCTTATGCACAAAATCTGATAAGGGTAGAACTATACAAAGAGCAAAGGCGTTTGCTGATTTCAGAAATAAATCCTTTGAAAACATTACCACCCCTAAAGGAATTGAATTGAGAATGAATCGTTCTATTCAGGTAGAAGGTGCATTTGGTGTGCTTAAACAAGATTATGGATTCAGACGATTTTTAACTAGAGGCAAGAAAAATGTCAGCGTTGAAATGCTACTTCTTTGTTTCGCTTTCAACATTAACAAGCTTCATAACAAAACTGCTAAAAATAGAAGAAAAACAAATCTTTTCGAAAAAATGATAGTTTAGATAAAGGTAACTTAATATTTTCCAACAAGAGGTAGCAATACCTCAGCTTTGCTATGAAATTTTCCACATCATTTTAAATTTTGTCTGCAAAAGCACATAATTCAAGGGCTGCCTCACTTTCGTTAGTGAGACAGCCCCTGCTCGTTTAATTTATAAATTTATCTGATACCGTACTTTTCTATAATATAATCCATATCCTTATCGCCTCTACCTGAAAGGTTTATAAGAATAGAGCCTTTGCCCTTTTCCTTTGCAAGCTTCATAGCATAAGCAACAGCGTGTGAGCTTTCAATTGCAGGAATAATACCCTCTAATCTTGAAAGTGTGAAAAATGCATCAATAGTTTCATCATCTGTTACAACATCATATTTTACTCTGCCAAGGTCATGCAAGAAAGCATGCTCAGGACCAGATGAAGGATAATCAAGACCACTTGCAACTGAATATACAGGTGCAGGCTCACCCTTATCATCTTTAAGCATAATACTGTTAAATCCGTGCATAATGCCTTCTGTACCATATTTTAGGCTTGCAGCATGGTCACCTAAGGTTGAACCTCTGCCAAGAGGCTCAACACCATAAATCTCAACAGGGTCATTAAGGAAACCTGAGAATATACCCATTGCATTAGAACCTCCACCTACACAGGCTACAACAGCATCTGGTAATTCACCTGTCATTTCCATAAACTGTTCTCTTGCTTCTATTCCGATAACACTCTGGAAATCACGCACCATCATAGGGAACGGATGTGGACCTAATACTGAACCGATACAGTAAATAGAATTTTTATAATCCTTACAGTATGCCTCAAAAGCTGCATCAACAGCCTCTTTAAGTGTTGCAAGTCCGTGAGTTACTTCAATAACATTTGCACCCAAAATTTTCATTCTGGCAACATTAGGTGCTTGCTTTTTGATATCTACTGCACCCATATATATATCACATTCTAAACCAAAATATGCAGCAGCAGTAGCAAGTGCAACACCGTGCTGACCAGCACCTGTTTCTGCAATTACTTTCTTCTTACCCATAAACTTTGCAAGAAGAGCCTCTCCCATACAATGGTTAAGCTTATGTGCACCACTATGGTTAAGGTCTTCACGCTTTACATAAAGCTGAACATTACCAAGAGAGCCTGATAATCTCTCAAGATAAGAAATAGGTGTAGGTCTACCCTGAAATTCCTTACGTATTCTACGCAATTCGCTTATAAATTTGCTAGATTTACAAATAGTAAAATAAGCCTCTGTAATTTCTTCCATTGCCTTTTTTAATTCATCTGAAACATAGGCTCCACCGTATTTTCCAAAAAAGCCGTTTTCATCAGGATAGTTTTTAAAATAAGTATCAAAATCAATTCCGTTATATTTCATTATAGTTTCCTCCATTAAATAAAAGTCGTTTTATAATTCCAGCTTCAATCTATTGCAAATTTCGCCATCGATTTGTTAACAACATTATAATTTCCTCCTGTATAAAGCTTCTTTTATTTTAAAGAAGTTTACAAAAAACAAAAAGTCCTTGACAGACATCTTATATCTGTCAAGGACGAATAAAAGCAA
>JAXJQK010000078.1:0-2526 GCA_036311185.1 Acutalibacteraceae bacterium
GAGTTTGCCTTAGGCTTACTTCATACTCCACCTCACGGTGGACGCACTTGCCCTCAGCTAACAGTTCCTACTGCCAAGCCTGTAGTGGACTTTCACCACCGAGTTACTGCCCATTCTGGGCAAACATCAACGACAGGCAACAGCTTAGTTGCCGTTGCCTGTTTTCGCTTTTTCTTATTTTCGGGTTACCCCAACTATTGACATAGAGCCAAAATAGTCTTTTAGATAAACGTGTTAATTGCTAATAACAACGTTATCCAAAAGACTATTTTTTTATAATTATCTATAAATTATATTTTCTCTCTTTGCACCGTTTGAAACAATAGTAATAGGAATACCAATATGCTTCTCTGCAAATTCTATGTATTTTTTACAGTTTTCAGGAAGCTCTTCGTAGTTTGTGATGTGAGAAATATCACACTTCCAGCCTGGTAGTGTTTCATAGATTGGCTTTGCTCTCTTTAGCTTTGTAGTTGATGGGAAGTAATCAATTCTTTCGCCATCAAGTTCATAAGCAACACAAACAGGAATTTCATCAAGATAGCCAAGTACGTCAAGTACTGTAAATGCTACCTGTGTAGCACCCTGAACTCTACAACCGTAGCGTGTAGCAACAAGGTCAAGCCAGCCCATTCTTCTTGGTCTGCCTGTTGTAGCACCGTATTCGCCACCGTCGCCACCTCTTCTTCTTAGCTCGTCTGCTTCTTCACCGAAGATTTCAGAAACAAATTCACCGGCACCAACTGCACTTGAGTAAGCCTTTACAACTGTTACGATTTCTTTAATCTCGTATGGTGGAACACCAGCACCTACTGCACCGTAGCCTGCAATTGTGTTTGAAGAAGTAACCATAGGATAAATACCAAAATCTGTATCCTTTAATGCACCAAGCTGACCCTCAAGAAGAACGTTCTTTCCAGCCTTTACAGCATCATATAAGAATGAGAAGGTATCTGCTACATATGGAGCAAGCATCTCCTTATACTCCATAAGCTTATCAAAAATCTCCTGCTCAGAGATAGGCTCTTTGTTGTAAAGATTTTTCAATGTAGCATTCTTTACCTCAAGAACTCTCTTGATTTTATCCTTTAGTGTGTCAATATCATCGTAAAGCTCGTTTACCTGGAAGCCGATTTTTGAATATTTATCTGCATAAAATGGAGCTATACCACTCTTTGTTGAACCAAATGAATTTTTGCCAAGACGCTCTTCCTCGTAGCAGTCAAATGCAATATGGTATGGCATTACGATTTGTGCTCTGTCTGAAATAAGAATGTTTGGCTGTGGAACGTTACGCTCTTCAAGCTCTTTCATTTCTTTTACAAAATTCTCAACACTAAGTGCAACACCGTTACCGATAATATTTGTTATATGGCTGTGGAATACACCTGAAGGAAGCTGATGAAGTGCAAATTTTCCATAGTTGTTTACAATAGTATGTCCTGCATTGCTACCACCCTGAAAACGAATAACGATATCAGATTTTGATGCAAGTACATCAGTAATTTTACCCTTGCCTTCATCGCCCCAGTTGGCGCCGACAATAGCCTTTACCATTTTTTATGTCACTCCTAATTATATTTTTTAAGGGGATTGATTATACATTAATTTCTGCTTGCTCTGTAGCAAGGTTGCTGTATGGTGCCAAAGCCGGCTCTACAACCTCTTTTAGGAATTCCTCTGTCTGCTGTGGTGCTCTACCAACATACTTTTCAGGTGAGATAATTGAAACTAACTCTTCAAGTGTAACACCAAAAGCCTCATCATTTGCAATTCTCTCAAGAAGGTCGTTTTCGCCGCCCTCTTCTTTAATTACCTTTGAAGCAGCCATTGAGTGAACACGAATTCTCTCGTGTAGAACCTGTCTGTCTGCACCACGCTTTACAGCATCCATCATTATATTTTCTGTAGCCATAAATGGCAATTCTTTTCTAAGTCTTTGCTCTATAACCTTTTCATATACAACTAGTCCATCTGCAACGTTTGCATAAAGGTTAAGAATAGCATCTACACCCAAAAATGCTTCAGCTACGCTGATACGCTTGTTTGCACTGTCATCAAGTGTTCTCTCAAACCACTGTGTAGCTGCTGTAATAGCAGGGTTAAGAACATCACACATAACATATCTTGATAGTGATGTAATTCTCTCTGAACGCATTGGATTACGCTTATAAGCCATTGCTGATGAACCGATCTGATTTTTCTCAAATGGCTCTTCAACCTCTTTTAAGTGCTGAAGAAGTCTGATATCGTTAGAGAACTTTGAAGCTGACTGTGCAATACCACTTAGCACTGACAAGAACTGAGAATCAAGCTTACGAGAATATGTTTGACCTGAAACAGCAAAACAGCCCTGATAACCCATTTTCTCTGCGATTTTCTGATCAAGTAAACGACACTTTTCGTGGTCACCCTCAAAAAGCTCTAGGAAGCTAGCCTGTGTACCAGTTGTACCCTTTGAGCCTAATAGCTTAGCCTTTGAAAGCTGATACTCAACATCTTCCAAATCCATAAGAAGATCCTGAA
>JAXJQK010000079.1:0-1922 GCA_036311185.1 Acutalibacteraceae bacterium
GCATAGCCTCTTGCCTGAGAAATAAGCTCTTCATCAAAGCCATTCTTTCTCATTTCTGACAAAGCCATAAATTCAGCGTTACCACCAAGAATAATATCGGTACCACGACCAGCCATATTAGTAGCAATTGTAACAGCACCCTTTTTACCTGCCTGTGCTACAATTTCAGCCTCTCTTTCGTGCTGCTTAGCGTTAAGTACATTATGCTTTATGCCACGTCTTTTAAGCATACCACTTAGAATTTCTGATTTCTCAATTGAAATTGTACCAACCAGAACAGGCTGTCCCTTTGCGTTACACTCAATAATATCTTCAATTACAGCGTTAAACTTACCCTTTTCGTTCTTGAAGATATAGTCAGGCTCGTCTATTCTCTGTACAGGCTTGTTTGTAGGAATTTCGATAATATCAAGCTCGTAAATTTCACCAAACTCAGATTCCTCTGTCATAGCTGTACCTGTCATACCAGAAAGCTTTTTATATAGACGGAAATAGTTCTGGAATGTAATAGTTGCAAGAGTTTTACTCTCGTTCTCTATCTTTACACCCTCTTTAGCCTCAATAGCCTGATGCAAGCCCTCGTTATATCTACGACCATACATCAAACGACCTGTAAACTCGTCAACGATGATAACCTCACCGTCTTTAACAACGTAGTCTATATCAATACGCATTGTACCATAAGCCTTGATAGCCTGATTTATATGGTGCTGAATTGTAAGATTGTCAGGGTCTGTAAGATTTTCAATACCAAAGAACTCCTCTACCTTCTTTACACCGTGCTGTGTAAGTGTAGCTGTTTTAGCCTTTTCGTCGATAATATAATCAATACCCTCTGACTTGTAGTATTCCTCGTTATCCTCTTTTGTATCTATTTCTGCAAACTTCTCGCATTTAAGTGTACGAGCAAGCTTATCTGCCTTTTCGTAAAGGTCTGTAGATTTATCTCCCTGACCTGAAATAATAAGCGGTGTTCTTGCTTCGTCAATAAGAATTGAGTCAACCTCATCGACAATAGCAAATGCGTGTCCACGCTGAACCTTTCTCTCTTTGTAAACTACCATATTATCTCTTAGGTAGTCAAAGCCAAGCTCATTATTTGTACCATATGTAATATCTGCAGCATAAGCCTCTTTTCTCTCTGCACTTGAAATATTATGTGTAATCAAGCCTACTGATAATCCAAGATAGTTATATAGCTTACCCATCCACTCCGAGTCACGCTTAGCAAGGTAGTCGTTTACTGTAACAACGTGCACACCCTCGCCTGTTAAACCATTAAGATATGCTGGTAGTGTAGCAACAAGAGTTTTACCCTCACCAGTACGCATCTCTGCAATTCTACCCTGATGAAGTACAATACCACCAATAACCTGTACAGGATAATGACGCATACCCAATACTCTGTCAGAAGCCTCTCTACATACTGCAAAAGCATCTGGAAGAATATCGTCTGTAGTTTCACCGTTAGCTAATCTTTCTTTAAGTATATTAGTCTGATTCTTAAGCTCTTCCTCTGTCATAGCCTTATACTTTTCTTCAAGCTCAAGAACGCTATTCATTATAGGCTTAACCCTTTTTAATTCCTTTTTACTGTAGTTACCAAACAAAGCTTTTATAAAACCCATTGTTGATAAAACCTCCTCTTTTATATCCTTTATATATATAACAAATTCTTGTAAATCAATTTATTATTAGCAAAGGTCTCTAATCCTTGTTATTATAACACATATTAAACCAAAAATCACTAAGAAATTGTAAATAGATAAATTAAATTTTAAAAAGGTAGATGGTAAAATGAAATCGGACAGTAAAAACAAAAGAAAAGTCATAGTGAAAATGGTATAATTAAAGTGCGAACAAAAATATAACCAAAGGAGATTCACTATGACTTTAGACCATTATACCACAGGAAGAAAAAA
>JAXJQK010000080.1:0-11230 GCA_036311185.1 Acutalibacteraceae bacterium
GCAATGCTTAAAAATATAAGCAAAGCCTACAATTTCTGCACTTGAGCTTGTACATTTTTATCAACTTTTAACAGCTTTTTTTCTCTGTTTTTCTTAAAAAATTATACTACCCAACAGTTTTATATATTACCATAATTCACAACATTTTGTCAACTATTATTTTTTCAGATTTTCTGTATTCAGTGGCTTTTTAAGGAGTATTTAAAAACAAAAACAGACCATTATTTTAACTTTTAATCTTCTTTTTCATTCCATGTTTTGTCATATTTAGGTGAATACTCAATTATATCCTGTATATTACATTCAAGCTCTTTACATAGTCTTGAAAGAACATATAAATCCACTCGGTTTATATCTCCTTTGTAATATCCTTGAATAGTTTCAAAACGAAGTCCACACTTAACGCATAATTTGTTTTTTGAGTATCCTTTTTCTTTCATTATTTTAGAAAGCTTAAAGATTATTCCATATTGATTCGCTCGTGGTTTGTCTTTCATAATTACAACACCTCATATTGAGGATAACATTCATAAAGCCTCTTGATATACTACATTCTAACGTAGTACAATTCATTCAAATAACATTTACTTTACTATCTTTATAATGTAATTTTGGGAAAGTTTATTAATTTTAAAACCAATTTTAAAATTTTGTAAGAGTTATTTAAAAGAATTTTTTTATAAAATTAACATATACCAAGTTTATATAAATATCAATTTTGCGTACATCTTTTTAAAATATACCATATATATTGAAAATCACCTCTACAGCATTTTGTAGAGGTGATTTCTTATAATGAAACAAAGCCACGTCACAGCTATTTTAATAAAGCTATAACGTGGCTTTTACCTTACAGAATTTTAAACCCTATTAATTTAAAATTCCATTATTGTAATATAAGTCTTTGAAGCAATATAGCATCAACTACATCTACAATTCCAGAACCATCAATATCTGCATATTCTAGCTCTGTATTATTAAGTTCTATTTTATCAATATTATGCTGTAGAACAAGAATAACATCTTTAATATTAATTACTCCATCATCGTTTACATCACCTAAGAGACGTTTTCCTACTGTTACTGTACAGCTTGCTGTAAGACCATTTTCTGTTGTAACAGTTATAACAGACGTTCCTCGCTTATTCGCTACAATCAAACCTGAGCTATAAACAGTAACTACAGACGGATCGGAGCTACTCCATGTATATTTTGAGGTTGCACCGTCTGGAGTAAGTACTGGAACTAAATTGTATGTATCATTAATTTCCAAAGAAATTTCTGAGTTTTCAAAGCTAACATTAGTTGGATCCTGCTTTACTGTAACAGTATATTCAGTTACAAGATCAGGTTTGTATTTATGCTGGAAAGTAATATTTGTTGTACCTGCTTTTAAAGGTGTAAATCTACCTGTAATATGTCCTGAAGAATAAGTATACACAAGTTCATAGCTCAATATTGATTCATCTTCAATAATAACATTAACATCTGTGTTTGTTTCATCTGTTACAGGTGAAAGTTCTATCATACTTTCTAGAGTATCACCCATTTTCAACTCAGGTTTCTGTGAGCTATAAGAGCTTGATGTGCTAGAGCCTAATGTCCACCATAATCTCATCTTTTCAGGCACAGAAATTGTTGTTGTTTCTCCACATTTTTTACATTCAACTGTTGCTGTATCACCATCTACGCTTATATATTCATAATCATGTTTAGAATCAACAGTTACAGTATTATTAGATGAAATTGAGTTAAGATCTATTTCATAGAAAGTAGTTTTTGTGCCATCCCATACATACCATACAAGATTATTACCCATAACAGTAGGTACACAGTCTGAAAGATTACCTTTCATATCATAAATTTGGCTTGTTTTATTACCGTCTTTATCAATAGTTGTATAATACACTGTATTATTTCTTGACCACAAAAGCATATATTTATCATTTGCAATCTTTACAAACTGAGGTGTAGATGTTGTTTTTTCACCCTCAGCATAATTGGTTATTTTATTAATTGTTGTACCTGAATCTTTCACTGAAGCAACAAATATATTTCTGGTATTGTTGTATCTATAATTGTCATCGTGCTCTACTGTGTTACCTGCGATAAGGTATGATGAACTTGATATCTCAAAGCCACCAATAGATGCACCAGTATCATTATCTCCATGAATACCAGGGATCTCTAATATATCATTAACACTACAACTACTTCCAAATAAGCCTTTAGAAGCATCAACTGAATGCTTAATAAGAACTATAGAACGAGGGTTTGCATCACCATGATCTACAGTAACTATATTTTTACCATCTAGTTGAATAAATTGGTTAAAGGAATGACTAACGTAACCAGTTGATGTGTTAAAAATTCCAGAGTTACATTTAATTATTGTCATATTACTTGTATCAACACTAAAAGTTAAGTTTGCTTGATGATTAAAACCATCATAAGTTGTGTACATTTCGTGTGCTGTATGTACAAAAAGAATATCATTGTACATTGTCATTCTTGCTGTACCTGCATCAAAAGGTACAGTTGTATTAACGTTAGATAGTCCTACTGAACCAAGCTTATTCCAGCTTTTGTCATACTTTGTAACGCAATAAACCATTACACTACTATCTTCATCATAATTTGTATTACCTGTTACTAAAAAGTAATTTGTGTTTGATTCATAAAAACCACCAAAAATAGGTGCATCAGTTTCAATAAGTTTACTGCTTAGAAGGCTATAGTTAGTGTCATAATATTCAATTAAAACACCAGGTATATCTCCTCCTGCTTGAACCTTCATAATTTTACCATCGCTAGTTTTTGAAAGATAGGATTTAATCGGTGATGCCCAACGTGAATAGTTTTGAGCCTCTACGTTTCTTCCAGTGTAAGGTGTACATGCATCGGCGGCAGAAACACTCATTGGTACTGACACTATAATCATACACAACACAATGATAAATGATAATAACTTCTTCATTTTTTCATACTCCTTTATAATTAAGTAAAATTTAACAAACTCAACAGCAGTTAAAAAAGCTCGTAAAAACAATTAAATATTTCACTAACATCAAGGCTATTTCGAGAAAACACAGAAAATACTTTTGCATTTCAAATGTTTTTTAAATAAACTTAACTATATCAGTATGAATAAACAATCATTTTAAGTTTTCAAAACTCAACTGAATTAAGTATGTTAATACCATATTTTAGCATTTTGCATATTAATTGTCAACTTAATAACATTATATTCACATTAAGACTAATTTTAAAACAAAGAGTACTTTTGCTTTTTTGAATAGCCCTTAATCTTCTTTTTTGTTTTCTGATTTGTCATATTTAGGTGAATACTCAATTATGTCCTGTACATTACATTCAAGCTCTTTACATAATCTTGAAAGAATATATAAATCCACTCGGTTTATATCCCCTTTGTAATATCCTTGGATAGTTTCAAAGCGAATTCCACACTTAACGCACAGCTTATTTTTTGAATATCCCTTTTCTTTCATTATTTTATCAAGTTTAAAAACCATTCCATATTGATTTACTCGTGGTCTGTCTTTCATAATCACAACACCTCATATTGAGGATAACATTCATAAAGCCTCTTGACACACTACATTCTAATGTAGTATAATTCATTCAAATAACATTTAATTTACTATCTTTATAGTGCATTTTTAGGTGACTTTATTAAATTTTAAACCTAAATTTAAAATTTTGTAAGAGTTATTTGAAAGAAAAATTTTTATAAAAATTCTCTAAAACAATCTAACTATAGGCTCATTATTTCACAAACTATAGTTATAATATATTTTATCAAATAAATTGAAAATATACAATTTATAAACATTAATTTTGCGTACATCTTTTTAAAATATACCCTATATATTGAAATCACCTCTACAAAATATTGTAGAGGTGATTTCTTTGTAAGAATAAACAAAACCACGTTACGGCTTTTTGGGAGCTATAACGTGGTTTTTAATTCACAAAATTTTAAACTCTATATTTATTGTACTATAATCTCTTGAATCAATATAGCATCAATTATATCTGTACGTCCGGAAGAATCCACATCTGAATATTTCATTTGTATATCATCAAATTCTACCTTACCGATATTGTATTGTAAAATAAGAATAGCATCTTTAACAGTAATTTCGCCATCACCATTTACATCACCTAAAACAGGTTTTCTTACTGTTACTGTACAAGATGTTGTAAGACCATTTGCTGTTGTAAGAGTTATAACTGTTGTTCCTATTCCTATTGCTTTAACTGCACCTGTTTCATCTACAGTAGCTACTGAATCGTCAGAACTACTCCAAACACAATTTGAGCTTGCACCATCAGGAGTAAATATAGGAGTTAAATTATATTCATTTCCAAGGTTCATAGAAAGTGTTGATTGCTCAAAACTAACATCAGTTGGATCTAAAGTTACTGTAATAGTATGTGTTGATGTAAGCTGTGGGTTATATTTGTGTTTAAAGGTAACCTCTGTTGTACCTGGTTTTAAACACTTAAACTCACC
Organism: Acutalibacteraceae bacterium; assembly: GCA_036311185.1. Taxonomy (GTDB): domain Bacteria; phylum Bacillota; class Clostridia; order Oscillospirales; family Acutalibacteraceae; genus CAG-964. The sequence continues at coordinate 4,538 of JAXJQK010000080.1, forward strand.
CATAAAATATCCTGCATTTGAATAAGAATAAGCAGTTTGATGTTTGTAGCTCATTATGGATTCATCTGAAATAATAACATCAACATCTAAGTTTGTTTTATCTATTGAGGGTGTAAAATATAGCATACTCTTTAAAGTATTGCCCACTTTTATTTCCTGTGGTAAATAATCGTAATAATAACCTGATGAGTCAGTGCCTAATACCCAGTATGGAGCCATTGCTGTAGGAACCATAGTAGTAGTTGTTTCTCCACACTTTTTACATTTCAGTGTTGATGTACCACTACTTACACTTGAAAATTCATAATCATGTCCAGTTTGAAGAGTTACAGCATTATTAGATGAAATTAAATTAAGATTTATTTCATAAAAAGTGCTCTCTTTACCATTCCATACATACCATACAAGCTTATCGTTGATAACAGTAGGTACACAATCTGAAAGATTACCTTTCATAGTATAAATGTTGCTTATTTGCTCACCGTTTTTATCAACAACTGTATAATACACAGTATTATTTCTTGACCACATAACCATATATTCATCATTTGCAATCTTTACAAAATGAGGTGTAGAGGCTGTTGTTTCACCCTCAGCATAATTAGTAATCTTATTAATTTTTACACTATTTTTTTCATCTGATTTTTTAACTGAAGCAACAAATATATTTCTAGTATTATTGTTTGCATAATTATCGTTTTGCTCTACTGTGTTACCTGCAATTAGATATGATGAGCTTGATATTTCAAAGCCACCAACAGATGCACCTGTATAGTTATCGCCTGCAAGACCAGGGAACTCCAGTAGGTCAGTAACGATACAACCACTTCCAAACAAGCCTTCAGAAGCATTTGCTGTATGCTTAATAAGAACTATAGAACGAGGGTAAGCGTCACCGTGATCTACAGTAACCATATTATTACCATCCATTTGAATAAACTGGTTAAATGAATGGCTAACAAAACCAACTGATGTATTTGAAGCCGAATAATTACATTGAAGTAGCTTCATTTTATCTACGTCAACACTGAATATAATATTTGCCTGATGATTAGTTCCATCACTTGATTTGTACATTTTGCGTGCTGTATGTACAAAAAGAATATTATTATTCATTGTCATTCTTAATGAGCCTGAGCTAAATGGCTCAATTGTATTAACATTATACAATGCTACTGAACCAAGCTTATTCCAATTTTTGTCGTACTTTGTAACACAAAAATTCTTTTCGATATCACTTTCACTCTTATTTTGCTTACCTGTTACTAAAAAATAATTAGCACTTGATTCATAAAAACCACCAAAAAGAGGTAGCTCCTTTGCAATAACCTTATTGCTCAAGATGTTGTAATTAGTGTCATAATATTCAACCAAAACACCATTTATGCTATCTCCTGCTTGAACCCTCATAATTTTACCATCGTTGGTTTTTGAAAGATAGGACTTAATCGGTGATGACCAACGTGAATAATTCTGAGCCTCTGTGTTGTTTCCATCAGGTGTACACACATTAGCAGCAGAAACGCTCATTGGCATTGACACTATAATCATACACAACACAATGATAAATGATAGAAACTTCTTCATTTTTTAATACTCCTTTATAAATAATTTTAATAAACTAAAAACAATCTAGAAAGCATCTAAAAACAGAAAGATAATTGAATATTTTACTAATTCCGAGATATGCTCAAAAGAAAAGCGAAGAAATTCTTTCTTATTTTGACAATCAATTTATGGTATAATTCCTCAAAAAATTATACATATTAGTAGAAATAGACAGTCATTTTAAGTCTTCGAATACAGTCTAACTGTATCAAGTCTATTATAACCATATTCTAGCATTTTGCATATTAATTGTCAATGTAATAACATTATATCTAAACTGTATTTAATACATAAACAGCTTCCTGAATTTTCAGATACTCCCTAAATAAAAAAACATTTTCCAATAAAAATTTAACCTTTTATTCAATTGTTTTGTCTTAATCTCAGCATTAAATTTATTAATATAACATATATTTATATGTAAACAAAAAGCTTCAAGCAGGTGATAACCATAAAAAAGATTGTCAGTACTGTAATAATTATTTCCCTTATGCTTACAATGTTTTTATCTTTAACAGGAGCAACAAAAAACAGTTCAGAAAATTTCATAAAATATGCTGAATTTAATGTATGCTACAACGCACTTGAAAAAGCATTAGAATACGATATAAGCTCTCATAAAGCTGATGATAAAATAAAAATTAATTGGATCGAAATATTGGCTTACCTTGGAGCAAAATATGGTGGAGATTTTAAAAGCTACAAAGAAACAGATTTGACAGACTTTGTTGAAAAAATTAAAAACGGAGAAAAAGTATCTGAAATAACAAAGAATATGAAATATTATAACTATTATTACGAGGTTTACAATGCTGTATTGGGAGGATTTACAGGCTGGTATACAACCGAGCTTGAGAACGATAGTGGCAATATAACAAAGGTAAAAGACTACGGATTGTGTGTATTTTCACCTATAGCCAAGACTTTTCCTTATTCACATTATGATGATTTTGGTGTAAGCCGAAGCTATGGATATAAACGTCAGCACTTAGGACACGACCTTATGTCTGCAACAGGCACACCTATAATCGCAATCGAAACGGGCACAGTTGAAATTATGGGGTGGAATCAATATGGTGGCTGGCGTATCGGCATAAGAAGTCTTGATAAAAAAAGGTACTATTACTATGCACATTTAAGACAAAATCGACCATTTCACCCTGATATATCTGAAGGTAAGGTTGTAAACGCAGGTGAAGTTATTGGCTATGTAGGCAGAACAGGATATAGCACTACTGAAAATACTAATAATATAGATACAAGTCACCTACACTTAGGTATAGAACTAGTTTTTGATGAAAGTCAGAAAGAAAGTACAAACGAAATATGGATAGACCTATACGCTATTACAAAGCTACTATCAAAGCACCAAAGCACTGTTTACAGAGTAAGTGAAACAAAAGAATTTTATAATAAATACAAGTTTGAAATAATTGATGATAAAACGGTTAAAGAAAATTCATCTTAAAATCTTTCTGATGTAATCATTTTGTATGCAACAATTAATCAAATTGTAACACTGCTACAATCCTTTTACGCTCATTGACATACCGATATATATTTAATAAAATAAGGCTGTAAAACATTTTAAAAACACATAAATAAAGGAGTAACAAAAATTGAAAAAGACTTTAAAATTATCAGCCTTAGTATTAAGCCTAATTATGCCATTTCTGTTTTGTTCCTGTAATATATCATTAGGTCAGCAAGAAAATCTATCACTTGTTGAAGAAATTGTTGCAGAGATTCAAAAGGAATGTGAGTTACCTGAAATGACAGAGGTTTCTGAACACCAGCTTGCACAATTCTATGCAATAGATAAAACAGATGTTGCAAATTTCTCTGCCTTTGTGTCTGCTGACTCAATGACTAAAGATGAAATAATATTAATTGAAGCATTTACAGAGAGCGAAGCAAATGCTATCCGTGACAGATTAACAACACATCATGAAAATTTGCTTGAAGAAAGCAAAGAATTTCTGCCTGACGAATACGAAATGATTAGCAATTGCAAGGTTGTTAAGGACGGAATTTACATCAGACTATTTATATCAAATGATGTAGATAAAATGGAGGAAATTTACAATTCCTATATGCAATCTAATTAAACCAAAAGTCGGTTTACTGATCCTCTTATCAGCAAACCGACTTTTGATTTTAAACCATAAATAATAAAGAATTTATTGCTAGTCTTATAGACTGCAAATGCTAGAATAATTGTAACACTATAAAGGGTTACCTCACATCATCAAATCTTAAAATCTTAAAATCTTCAATTTTTCTGCTTTATATCCTTTTTCACTTCAAAAAGTACTCTTTCCTATTTTTTCACTATCTGTATGTGAGTAATGTAAAAAATATACGAGAAATTTTAATTTATGGGTAATTTTACAACTTATATGTTTTTCAATCTTCAATGGTTAGCATACTGTTCAGCATTCTTGCAAATTACAATTTGCGAAACTATTAATTAATAAAGGGTTGAAGTATATTGAATGTTAAATCCTGAAGCTTTACATAATATTCATTATTAGAAATAAACATATTGTATCCGTAATTCTCGTTAATATAATCTACAGTAACATATTTCTCAAAATTACCAGAGTGACAAACTCCCCCGTAATTTCTCTCTAAACCATAACCATAGCGAATGGCAATTTCACTAGTATAATTGTCACTCATCTCTTCATAGCTTTCTCTTGAAATCAGAGTACCACTTACTAAGCCTGTCATCCATTTATCCATATCATAAGCATTAGAAACAATATCGCCTGCTCCCTTTGAAATAGAAATCGCATCATCAATATTTATTTCTATTTCTGAGTCCTCTACTACTAATGTATTATAATCCAAACCGGTAGCCCATTCCGGATCACATGTTATTTCATTAGCAAAGCCAGTATTCGACATTTCTAAAGGCTCAAAAATATTTTCTCTTATAAAATATTGATATTCCTTTCCCGACACCTGTTCTACAATACAAGCTAATATAAAATAGTTAGGATTAGAATACTCATAGCTTGTATCAGGTTCAAAGTTAAGTGGTTGGTTAAAAACGCAAGATAAAACATTCTCTGTATTATACTCATCAATTTCAGCAAAAATTGCATTTTCAATTGGATTGCAATTTGGTATTCCTGAACGCATTGTAAGCAGATTTTTTATTGTTATATCCTTGCCATATTGATATTCAGGAAAATACTTATCTAGTGTATCATCAACATTTAGTTTTCCCTGCTCCTTAAGCATCATAATAGCTGTTGCACAAAACTGCTTTGAAACTGAACCTATATACGTACTAGATTCAAGAGTAAGGTCATTTCCTTTATCATCTTTACCTGTTGCCGACTGATATACAACCGAACCATTTTGAGTAAGATATATAATACCTTTGAAGTCTTCAAACTTTTTCTGATTTAGAACACCATCTATATGTTCTTTAATTTTGTCAGGAGTCATTTCAGCTTTAGTGTCAGTTTCAATATTGGCTATAGGCTCGGTGCTTGTTGTAGCACTTTGAAGAGTTACCTCTGTATTATCACCACTATCAGAGGAACAAGCCGTAACACTAACCAACATAGCACAACATAGTATTGTTGCAAATAGCTTTTTCATAATATCAAACCTATTCTTTAATTATTCTTTGATACCAATATTATAAACCAATGATTGAATAACATCAAGCAACCTGTTGTTTAAAAACTCAAATACTACTAATCGTTTTTAAACTGTTGGTTTACTTTAAAAGAGGTTTAGTGCGTGAAATTGACCAAAGAAAATCATAGCTTTCAGTTATTGTTAATTCATCTGCAAAGCATAAAAGTGGAATAACTGAGCTTTCTTGCCTAAACATATATGAATTAATCTCGCCATCGGCAGTTTCAATGATACTTTTTGTTGCCATATTATTTTTGCACAAAATTTCCATATATTCATCAACTTGCTCCTCGGTAAGTGCTGTATTTTTGCTAATAAGTGAGGTTGCAACAGGTGTATTAAGTCGAGAATACATATAGAAAATTATATTAAGAATATTTTTATCTGCAAAAATATCAAATATCTTTCGTAGCTTTTCAACATCAGCAAGATGTTTTTTTATGCCACTTTTTGGCTCTTTCATTAAAAAGAAATACTGAAAATCATATGATAGCCTTGTTAAAGCCATACCATCATCCTGCATAACCTTTGAAAAATAATTCGATATACTATTATCAGTAGAAAATCGCTCAATAAAGTCATTATAAAAATATTCTGGAAATACAGTGTCTGGCATAACTCCGTTTTCTATTGCCCAACAAAGATTAAACGCAAAACGGTATGCTTCATCCTTAGGCATCTGATTAATACGGCGTGCTATCATTAGCGATAGGTTTTCCTCGCCTATTCCAAATAATGTATCAATACTTACTGACAACACCTGTGACAATTTTGGTAACAGCTCTACATCGGGGGTACCTCCTCGTTCCCATTTTGATACAGCTTGAGTGGTAACACCTATAAGCTGACCCAGCTGTTCCTGTGTAATACCCTTTTCTGTACGATATTTTTTTATTTGCTTGCCGATAACACTCATTTTTAACCCCCCAGTTGATTTGCTTTATTATCATTGTATCAACTATCAATGCTTTTTGCAAATATAATTTAACACTAAACACGACATAAGCAAGAACATTTTTAAAATATATTCAGATTATTTGGGGATAACATAGCGTTGTTGTAATAAAAAATCCCCCTTCAATTAATGAACAGTAACGCTAAAAGGGTTAAAAACAGGGCTTGAAGTCATACGACCTCACGCCCTGAAATTTTATATTAAAAGAGGACCAGACGCATCCGATCCCCTTAAGTATGCTCCGTAGAGTCATACCGCTATTCACAATTATATTATACAGTAAGCACTGAAAAAATGCAATAGTTTTAAAAATTTATTAAATAAATTTTCGCAAAGGTAGATGGTAAAATGAAATCGGACAGTAAAAACAAAAGAAAAGTCATAGTGAAAATGGTATAATTAAAGTGCGAACAAAAATATAACCAAAGGAGATTCACTATGACTTTAGACCATTATACCACAGGAAGAAAAAA
>JAXJQK010000081.1:0-15648 GCA_036311185.1 Acutalibacteraceae bacterium
TGCATACTTATATTTACCGTTGCCTATAGGAATTTTTACCAATCTAAGCTCTTTAATATCTCTTGATATTGTAGCCTGAGTTACTTTAAAGCTTTTTTCTCTTAGCTTTTCTAAAAGCTCTTCCTGAGTTTCGATATCGTATTCTTGTATTATTTCCAGTAATATAGCGTGTCTTTTGGATTTCATAGTATTACTCCTGTACACTATCGTATCAAATATTAATACAAACTAAACACCTCGTTCGTTTAGTTTGTTATTTAATACAGTATAAAAATTTTTTTCTTCCATAGAAATAAGGGTAAACGATTTTTCGTATTTTTCGATTGTTACCTTTGTATTATCATCAAGAGGAAGAAAATGCTGTCCGTCTACAGTTAAATAAGCCTCTGATGCAGGATTATTTCCTGTGACTGCATTTACAGTAAGCTTATCACTGCTTCTGAAAATTACAGAACGTGAAAACAGACTGTGAGGACATATAGGTGTAAGTAATATACATTCAATATCAGGACAAATTACAGGACCACCTGCTGAAAGTGAGTATGCAGTAGAGCCTGTAGGGGTTGAAAAAATAAGTCCGTCAGCTCTGTAATCGCAGGTTTTTTTATCGTTTACAGAAACAGATAGATCCATCATACGAGAAAGTGAACCTCTGGCAATTACAGCATCGTTTATAGCATATAATACATTTGTTGTATCATTATTTTCTACTGTTATTTTAAGCAACATTCTGCTGTCGCAGAAATAATCACCTGTAAGCAAATGAGAAAGCTTGTCAAGCTCGTCGGGTTCCATTGTAGCAACAAATCCTACTCTGCCAAAATTAATTCCAAGTAATGGCTTATTATATTCTGCAGCATAACGTGCCATATGTATAATTGTGCCATCTCCACCTATAGTTATTATAACATCACTGTTTTTTGCTAATTCGTCGTAAGTACCATAATATAAAACACTCTCTGAATTATAGTATTCCTCTTTTTCGCTTTCAAGCATTGCAGGTGTTATATTTAAACTTAGTAATTTCTCAATTACCTTTGGTAAAAACGAAACTACACTTGGTTTTGAAACATTTGCTATTACAGCCACTATCATTTTTATCAGTCCTTTTTGTCTAAGGCTTTGTGTGAATTTTCAACTAGCTCCTGTGGTGAAATATTCAAATCAAGCACAGGATTTTCTGATTTCTTTATATATATAAGGTACTCTATATTCCCCTCTGGACCCTTAATTGGAGAATAATCAAGACCCATTACATCAAAACCATTGTTTATACAAAAATCAACAATAGAGTCTACTACGCTTTGATGTACCTCAGGGTCACGAACAACTCCCTTTTTACCTACGTTCTCTCTGCCAGCCTCAAACTGTGGCTTAATAAGACATACAGCTGTTGCATTGTCTGACATAAGATTTCTTGCAGGCGGTAAAACAAGCTTTAGTGATATAAACGAAACATCTACAGAGAAAAAGTCTATTTTATCTGGTACCTGTTCTTCTGTTATATATCTTACATTTGTTCGTTCAAGGTTTATCACTCTTTCGTCATTACGTAGCTTCCAGTCAAGCTGACCATAACCAACATCAACAGAATAAACCTTTTTTGCACCATTTTGGAGCATACAATCAGTAAAGCCACCCGTTGATGCACCTATATCCATTGTGATTTTTCCATTTAAATCTATTGGGAATGAGTTCATTGCTTTTTCCAGCTTAAACCCACCACGACTTACATATTTCTGTGTGCCACCTCTTACCTCAAGTTTTGAATTAACAGGGTATACAGCTCCAGGCTTGTCTGCCTTTTGATTGTCTACATAAACAAGTCCGGCCATAATAACAGCCTTTGCCTTTTCTCTGCTTTGTACATATCCAAGCTCGTGCACAAGAATATCAAGTCTTTTTTTCTCTATTTTTTCAGCCAACTTACTTACCCCTTTTATGTGATAATACGGTATTAGCCATACCTTCAGCGTCAAGATTAAGCTTTTTAAGCAGTGATTCCACCTTAGCGTGCTTAACATATATATCGTCTATAGCTGTAAGCTTAAATTTACCGTTAAAGCCACGGTTTGAAATCTCATTATAAAAATGCTCACCTATGCCACCTATAGCCATACCCTCTTCAAAGAAAAATATTTCTTTATATTTTAACGAAGCATCAATTGCCTCTTCTGGTATAGGCTTTATTTTGTTAAGCTTTAATATAAAAACATTCAAGCCTTTTTCTTTTAATAATTCATATGCTTTACAAACATTTCCGAATATTTTACCGTAGGTAACAAGTAAAATATCTGAGTTAGGCTCACCGTAAAATGAGAAATCATTTTTTGTACATTCAAAATCATCAGGCTTATATGGCTCTGTACCTCTTGGGTAGCGTATAGCAACAGGAGCATTATTTTCTGTTACAGAAATTTCCATATCCATTTCAAGCTCTTCAAAATAAGTAGGGCTATATATAACAATGTTAGGTACAGGATTTAAAAGTGCAACATCAAATACACCCTGATGAGTTTCTCCATCTTCACCTACTAAGCCTGCTCTATCTATTGCAAAAACCATATGAAGATTTTGCATTGCTATATCGTGTATTATTTGGTCTACACCTCTTTGAAGGAATGTAGAATAAACAGCAAAGAATGGTAGTATTCCCTGTGTAGCTAATCCACCTGCAAAGGTTACAGCGTGTTCTTCTGCTATACCTGTATCAAAAAATCTACTCTTAAATTCTGTTGCGAATTTTGATAATCCGGTACCTGATTCCATTGCGGCAGTTATAGCACATATATTTTTATTTTCTCTTGCCATTTCAATAAGTTTATTTCCAAAAACAGATGAATAATCAATACTACCTGACTTAGGTTCGCCTGTTTCTATATCGAATGCCGATATACCGTGATAGATATTCGGCTTACTTTCAGCCATTGCATAGCCTTTACCCTTTTTGGTTATAACGTGAACAAGAACAGGACCATTGATAGATTTAGCACTTTCAAAAACACTGGTAAGATTTTTGATGTCGTGGCCATCTACCGGACCATAATAGCTAAATCCCATATCCTCAAAAATAGTAGTTTGCACAAGAGAATGACGGATTCTGCTTTTAATCTTTCTTAAAATCTTTGTAGTACCCGTACCAAGCACAGGTATTCTTGAAAGGGTACGCTCAACCTTTGTTTTTGTTCTGATATATCCCTTTTTTATTCGGAAGCTTCTTAAATATCTTGCAATTGAACCTACATTTTTTGAAATTGACATTTTATTGTCATTTAGCACAACAATAAAATTCTTATTAAATCTTCCTGCGTTGTTAAGCCCCTCATAAGCCATACCACCTGTAAGGGCACCATCTCCTATTACAGCTATTGTTGAACCATCTATACCTAAAATATTTTTTGCTCTTGCTATTCCGTATGCAGCAGATATCGATGTGCTACTATGACCTGCATTAAAAGCATCATAAGGGCTTTCTTCTCTTTTTGGAAAGCCTGAAATTCCATTCTCTGTTCTTATGGTATGAAATCTGTCTGCTCTACCTGTTAACAGCTTATGTGTGTAACACTGATGACCTACATCCCATACTATTGAGTCGTTTTTACTGTTAAAAACCTTTTCAAGTACAACAGTAAGCTCAACTGTTCCCAAATTTGGTGCAAGATGACCGCCGTTTTTAGAAACTACTGTTATAAGTTTCTCTCTGATTTCACTACATAGCTCCGTCAATTGTTCATCTGTAAAGCTCACAATATCAGCAGGACTATTTATATGTTCTAAATACGGCTTTTTCATATGTGAATACCCCTTTTAAAAATCTTAATTTTAATAATCCCTTTTAGCCAGTGATAAAGCCAAAGCTTTAAGCTGTGTAGAATCTCCACTGAAAAATTCTAGGCTTTCAATAGCTTTAGCTGTTAACTCATTTACAAGCTCTCTGCATTTTTCAAGTCCTAGAAGTGAAACATAGGTAGACTTTTCATTTTCCTTATCACTACCTACAGGCTTACCTAGTTTATCTTGGTCAGCTGTTACATCAAGTATATCATCCTGTATCTGGAATGCTAGTCCTATACTTTCTCCGAACTGTCCTGCCTTTTCAATTTCAGCTTGAGTTGCACCAGCCAGTATACAGCCCATTTCACAGGCACTTTTTATTATTGCACCTGTCTTTTTTCTGTCCATCTCTTTAAGTATTTCTATTTCAGAGGATTTACCTTCATTTTCGATATCTATTACCTGACCGCCTACCATACCGGTAGCACCACAATAATTAGCAAGATTATTTACAGCCTTAGCTACTTGGTAAGCGTTTTGTGGTGTAATGTGTGAGGTTGCAGTTTCAAAAGCAAGAGATTGCAAGGCATCACCTGCAAGCAATGCAATATCCTCTCCGTACACCTTATGATTAGATGGTTTTCCTCTACGGTAATCATCATTATCCATACAAGGTAAATCATCGTGTATTAGTGAATATGTGTGTATCATTTCTAAAGCACAGGCAAGAGGAAGTGCATCGTTTATATCACCACCACAAAGGCTACAAAATTCAAGCACAAGCCTTGGACGTATACGCTTGCCCCCTGCTTTTAAACTATACTCCATTGAAAGTATAAGATTTTTCTCAAGACAATCCTTTTCAGGCAGATAATCAATTAATGCCTTTTCTATTATAGCGTTAAAATCCATATTACTCTTCCTCCGAAATATCCTCTTTAGTAAGCTCTATGACTCTTTGCTGTGCATTGTTCAATGTTGAATAGCAAAAAGAAGAAAGATTTGTACCCTCTTCAAAAAGCTTTAGTGACTCCTCAAGTGGCATATTGCCTTTTTCAAGAAGTGCTACTATTTCCTCAAGTCTTGATAGAGCGTCTTCATAGGTTTTCTTTTTTCTTGGCATTTTTATCAAATCCTTTGTTATCAACGGTACACTCAATTAAACCATCACTAAGCTGTACCTTGATACTGTCGTTTATATTTACACTGGTTACTGAACTAACTAAATTATCCTCTTTATATACAAGGCTGTAGCCTCTTGAAAGAATATTAAGAGGACTTAACACATTCAGCTTAGCAATACTTTGCGTTAGAGCTTCATTCTTGTTTTTCAAAATATCTGAAAAGCTATTGTTAAGCCTTAATGCGATATTATCTAAATTTGCTCTTATTCTTGAAATCTGATAGCTTTCTGACATTGAATTGAGCTTATCAGATAAGTTATCTATTCTTTGTTCCTCGGTAGTTATTTTATATCTTACTGAGGTATTAATTCTATTTTTAAATGAAATAATATCATACAGTAATTTTGCAGAGTCGGGTACTGCAAGCTCGGCAGCTGCTGACGGTGTGGGGGCTGATTTATCTGCAACAAAATCACATATAGTAACATCTGTTGCGTGACCTACTGCTGAAATAATAGGTACCTTTGACTTGAAAATTTCGTAGGCAAGCTGTTCACTATTGAAGCACCATAAGTCTTCAATAGAGCCACCACCTCTGCCAATTATTATTACATCAACCTTATTTCTGTTAAAATACTTTATACCGTTTATAAGCTCAGGTACAGCAGAATCACCCTGTACAGAGGCAGGATATAAAATCATTGTTGCAAGTGGATATCTTCTGCCTAAAACATTTTCAATATCTCTGCGTACTGCTCCTGTAGCTGAGGTTATAACACCTATTGTTTCCGGATATTTAGGAAGCTCTTTTTTAAACTCTTCATTGAACAAACCCATTTTATCAAGCTTTGTTTTAAGCTGATTAAATGCAAGTGTTAAATCGCCTATACCATCGGGTTGCATTTGCTCTATATACAGCTGATATTGCCCTGTAGCCTCATAGATTGATACTCTACCCATTGCAATTACACTCATACCCTCTTCAAGCTCAAATCTAAGTCTTGAAGCATTGCCCGCAAACATTACAGCCTTAATCACTGACTTTTCATCTTTTAGTGAAAGGTATATATGTCCAGAACGATAATGTGTATTAAGGTTTGATATTTCACCCTGAACGATTACCTGTGATGTTACAGGGTCACCATCCAATAAAGATTTTGTATAAAAATTCAATTGTGATACAGTGAGTATTGAATTTTTTCTCATAGTAAAACTTCCTTATTTTTTATGGCTGTAAGCACTGCTATACCTGCTGCATTATCGGTGGAAAATTCAGGCTGAGCAAAATAAGCACCCAGTTTTTGGGTAAGGTTATTTCGTATAATACTGTTTGACATTACACCACCCGAAAATAACACTGGCATTTTACCGTATTCATCAAAAATATTTACAGTCATTTTATATAGAGTATCTTCAATATGTTTAAGTACATACGCAGATATTTCTTCTTTAGAAATTCCGTTTTTATGCATTTTTTCACATATATTTTGAACACCTGAAAGGCAACAGTCGCACCCCTTTATAGTAGGCTTAGTTTTTATTTTGCCTAAAAAATTAAGTGCAAGCTGTTCGATATGTTTTCCACATGGAAAAGGTAATCCTAGCATTATCCCCACACGGTCTACAAGCTGACCTGCATTAAGGTCAAGAGTTTTTCCTACAAGCGTTGCACTAAATATATTTTCATTATCGGGTGTAACAATCAACGCCTCGGTAGTACCTCCTGAAATATGAAATGCAAGATGCTTTTCGTTAAATAAATTAAACTGCTTAGATGAATAAATTGCAGCTGCAATGTGTCCTTGCTGATGAGAAAATGCATAAAGTGGAACATTCATAATAGCACTTAGCGATCTGGCAAAGCCACTACCCACAGTAAAGCAAGGCATATATGAGCCCTGTGCCTGTCTTGGTGTAAACGAAGCACCTATTGCACTTATAGTATTCAAATCAGCTAAGTCTAACAACTGTTCTATCATTTGTGGTAGCTGAGCTGTATGATGAAAAACAGCATCACTTTGACGCAATCCTAATTCTCCTTCTTTTACAGGTAAAAGCTTTTTAGCCTGTAAAATCTCACCATTTCTGTAAAACGCAGTAGAGGTTGTGTAATTGCTTGTATCTATTGCTAAATAGGCTTTACTCATTTTCACCATTCACACGAGCAATTGAGCCTAAAACTCCGTTAATAAAGGAGGCTTCTTCTGGTGAAGAATATTTTTTTGCTAACAAAATTGCTTCATTAATAATAACACTTACAGGATTTTCGGCATTTGTTTTTGAAATATCAGTAAATTTCAGCTCACTTATAGCTAGCTGAAGAACACTTAGAGCTACCTTTGAAATTCTACGTAGCTGTCTGCCGTTAGAATTTTCTTCTATCATTGTGTTTATTGCTTCTGCATTAGCTTCAATAGTTTCAAGCAACTCTATCACAAAATCATCTACTTCAAAATCTCTGCTTTCAATAGCGATTTCAATAAGCTCCTGCACTGTTTCGATCTTAAAATTTCTTTCAAATGCAAGCAGAAACGCCTGTTCTCTGGCTTGTCTTCGAGATAGTTTTGACTTCATTGTTATCATCCCTTTTATTTATAATGTTAAGGTGCATAATTATTACCCTATATTATACCATAAATCTGCATATAATCAAGTAATATTCATTATTTATACATTCCCATAAATTCATTTTTTGAGCATTTTCGGCTTTTTATAGTATATTTTTGAAACATTTTTTCAATAACCAAAGAATAATTATTAAGTATATGTAAACAAAAGTAAATATATTGTTTTTATAAATTTTAAATGGTATAATAAGCTAGCGAGGTGTTTAAATGAATAATTTTAATAACAATGCAGGAGCACCATATAATGGTAATTTCTCTCAACCTGCATATAATAACAATCAACAAAATACAGGAAATTTTCAAAACCAATGGTTTTTGCCAAACTATGGTTATGGAAATCCACCTAATTTTCAGCAAAATTACAATCAACCCCAAAATTATCAAGCTATGAATAATCCAAATATGGCTGGTAATTATTCCTTTAATAATCAATCATATTTTCATGGTAATTATAACCGTATAAATACAGTGCCTAACAATCTGTATAATCCGGTGCAAACGGAAAAACAAATAAAAACATCTAAAGAAAAAAAGGGGGTTACAACTGTTTCAAACAGAGCCGCTGCTGGTTTATTGATTTTTGCACTTATATCTGAAATTTTGTGTGTTATTTTAATGACGTTTATTGCATTTACGGGTGCTTATAATCCCAATAATATGGAGTACATAAATGGTATTGAGCCTGTTACTATGTATATTCTAAATGCAATTGTATGTCTTGTAGGATTTGGTGCAAGTGCTATTATTATTGCCAAGTTAAACAAATTAAGAATGGACGATGTTCTTAAAATTAAAAAAGTTACCCTTGGTGATACTGTTAAATTCACAATTGCAAGTATGGGTTTTGTTTATGTGTTTAATCTTCTTTTAATGATAATGAATATTAACCTTAGTTTGTTCGGATATGAAAATAAAATGTCTGATTATGGAGATATAAATGGTTTTTGGGGAAATGTAATATACTTTGTCTCTATTGCCATAGTTCCTCCTATTATTGAGGAATTTATATTTAGAGGAGCTATATTAGGCACTTTAAGAAAGCATGGTGATGCATTTGCTATTATTGTATCTGCTGTACTTTTTGGTTTTATGCACGCAAACTTTATTCAAACCCCTGTGACATTCCTTACCGGTTTAATACTTGGTTACCTTACAGTAAAAACAAATTCAATTATTCCTGCAATGATATTACATTTTGTAAATAATGCGTGGGCTGCAACAAGTGAAATACTTATGAATGTAATATCAGATGAAAAAATATATAATTTAATTGATTTAGGTATAGCTCTTGCTTTAATTGGTGTGGGATTGATTTGTTCTATATCACTTATTAAAAAATACAAAAATGATTTGTTCACTTTTGAAAAGCCAGAAAGTGAATTTACAATGAGCCAAAAATTGAGATTTAGCTTTACAACACCATGTATGATTTTATTTACAATCTATACCGTAATTATGTGCTTTGTAAGTGCTATCGTTTTATAAAATAATGGTTGAAAATATTTTTTTTATGCATAAAGCATTGGAACTGGCTCAGAAGGCTTTTGATGAAAACGAAGTTCCTATTGGTGCAGTTGTAGTTCGCAATGGTGAAATAGTCGGTACAGGCTATAACAAAAGAGATAGCAAAAAAAACGCTATGCTTCACGCAGAAACAGTTGCAATTTATAATGCTTGCGAAAAGCTTGGAGGTTGGCGACTGTGGGAATGTGACCTATATGTTACTCTAGAGCCCTGCCCTATGTGCACTGGTGCTATTATAAATTCAAGGATTCGCAATGTTTACTATGGAGCTAAAAACCCAAAAGCTGGTGCTTGTGAAAGTGTTATTAATTTGTTTGATTACCCTTTTAATCACAAGCCAAACATTACAAGTGGATTACTTGAAGAAGAATGTAGTAAAATAATGACAGACTTCTTTTTTAAGGTAAGAGAAAAACGAAAAAGAGAAAAGAAATTAAATATATCTGGTACGGAACAAACGTAACAAAACAGCTAACCCCCTGAGGAAAATCTCAGGGGGTATTTTTGTTGTACAACCTTTTATGCAAACGAACTCATAAGCTTGGCTACGATTAGTCCTCCACCTGTTCCTACAACATATCCTAAAAGTGCCATTATAACACCTACAGGTACAAGTGCACTACTATATGAACCTGCAAGAACTGGTGCTGTAGCTGTTCCACCAATATTTGCCAGTGAAGCAACTGCACAGGTAAAAATATCTATTTTTAAAAGCTTTGCAAGAATAATCATAACACCAACATGGAATATAAGAACTATAAAGCCTGTAATTATCCAAACAGGTGCATTACCTATGCTTGATAAATCAGCTCTTGATGCAATAAGTGCAATTACGATATATAAAAGTGTATTAGAAATTTCTTCTGTACCCTTTATCTTACCAAATGGAGTCATAGCAAGAATTACGCCTAACAGTGTTACTACCAATACTGCCCATGTACCTTTATCAAAGATAGGAAAAATACCATTCAATGCCTCACCTGCATATTGAGAGCCTGCAGAAACTATAAAGCCTGAGCCTAAAAGAATCATTATATTCTGCCATACTAAAGGCTTTGTGTTTGCTTTTGCTTCTTTTTCAAGAGCAACTCCTACCTCATCAATTAAACGAGTATCTGCCTTTGTCCACTTATTGAATTTTTTAGAAAAGCCTATAATCCATAACAGGAACATTACATAAAGCATAGCACAGATTGTATCCATTACAAGCACATAAGCCATAGTTGCTTCATCAACATTAAGTGCTGTTTGAACAGCAAGCATATTACCTGTACCACCCATCCAGCTTCCACATAATGCTCCTAGTGCTTGCCATGCACCTTCGCCTAAAAATCTGCCCATTATTGCATAAGCAATAACAAAGCCAAGTCCTATTGTAACTGTTGCAGAGAAAAACCCTATAAGCATTTTAGGTCCTAGCTTGATGATTTTTCTTAAATCACATCTTAACAGCATTATAAACAGCATTGCATATAAAAGTGGATTTTTCAATGCACTGTATGTTGCTGATGTTGTTTCAAGATCCCATAATTTAACCGTACATAATAGCATTAAACCAAGATAAATAAGTACAACAGGAGGTGCAAACTGAAAAAACTTTTGTGCACCCTTGCCTTTTAAAATCTTAGGTAGGCAGACCAATATTCCTGATATAAAAATCAATGCAGAAATATATAAAAATCCGTCTTTAATCATAAAATAAATCCTTTCTTAGTAATATTGATTGCTGAAAATCATTTGCACATTTCCAGCACTTTAAGAAGATAGTACCAGCTTCTTTGTACAGACTCTATATTCATTATTTCTTTTGGTGTGTGAACATTTGAAATATCAGGTCCAAAAGAAACCATATCAAGGTCATTCATCTTTGAAGCAAGAATGCCACATTCAAGACCTGCGTGAATTGACTGTACCTGTGGTATGTCAGAATAATATTCCTGATATGCTTTTATCATAATGTTACGTAAAGGTGATTGCGGGCGATATTCCCACGCTGGATAATCAGCTCTAAACTCTACACTGCCATACAAATAAGTGATAAATGATAGTAGCTTTTGAACTGTAAGCTGTTTTCCTGTTGAAGCATTGCTTCTGATAAAAAATGCCATTTTAAGTGAATTATCAACTATAGATAATTCTCCAAGATTTAGCGATGTTTGAACCATTTCAGGTATATCAGGGCTCATACTCTGAACACCATTTGGAACTTGCAGTAGTGTAAATATCAGCTTGCGTGTGCTGTCGTTATCAGTATGATATTTCGGTATATCACAGCGATTTAAGGTTATTTTTATATCAGGCTCAAGATGAGCAATTTCACGCTTAATAATATTATTAAAGCCTTTTACAGACTTTTCTATTTCAGCTTCACTGATATTTTTAGCACAAATTACACATTTAGATTGTTGTGGAATAACATTTGTTTTTTTACCGCCATCAATCTTAGAAACATAAATTTCTGATGTTCTGAAAATATGCTGTAAAAGTCTGCCAAGTAAAACATTTGCGTTTTTGCGATGTTTATTGATGTCTAGCCCTGAATGACCACCAAGCAAACCACTTATTTTAAGTTCAAAGGCAATCATATCTGTACCGGCTTGTACAAAATTAAGAGGCAAATCGCAATATGCACGAACTCCTCCCGCACAGCTTACTGTGATTATTCCTTCTTCCTCTGAATCAATGTTTATCAATCTTCTTCCCTTTAGTAGTGAAGTATCAAGTTCTCTCGCTCCAATCATACCCATTTCTTCATCATTTGTAAGTAATGCCTCAATAGGTGGGTGTGGTATATCATCAGAATCCAACAGTGCCAAAATATATGCAATTGCTATTCCATCATCTGCACCAAGAGTTGTACCGTCTGCCCAAATTGATTCTCCGTCTGTACATAAATTTAATCCTTGATTTTGCATATCTATATTTGAGTCTGCAGTCTTTTCACAAACCATATCAAGATGACCTTGCAAAATAAGTGGTTCACTATTTTCGTAGCCCTTTGTACCATTGGCATAAATCACCACATTTCCAGCATTATCCTTTACAGCTTTTAACCCCCTTTTTTCTGCAAACTCAAGACAATATTCGGCTATTTTCTTAGTATTTCCTGAGGCTCTGGGGATTTTTGATATTTCTTCAAAATAATAAAAAACCTTTTTAGGTTCAAGTTCAGATATTTTTAACATATTAACCTCCTTCTGATTATTTTTTACATAAAATTAAGTCTATTTAACTCTGTAATATTATACAAATTATCTATCTCATTTTCAAGAAAATTGTCAATATGTTCCTGTTTTTCTTGTGATAAATGTTTTCCTTTTAAGTAAAAATATGTTATACAGGTTATGCTTATATATTATCGTAATGTTGCAAAGAGAAGAAAATTGTGCTACAATATATTTAATAGTTTTTCTAGGGAGGATTTATTAATGTCAGGACATAATAAATGGAGTACAATAAAACAAAAAAAGGGTAAAAATGATGCTGCAAGAGCTAAGATTTTTACTAAGATTGGTCGTGAGCTTGCTGTAGCAGTAAGAGACGGCGGTAGTGCAGACCCTACTGTAAATTCAAAATTAAGAGATTGTATAGCTAAAGCTAAGGCTAATAATGTTCCTAATGATAATATCGAAAGAATTATTAAGAAAGCATCAGGCGATGGTGACACAAATAACTATGAGGCTATTACTTACGAGGGTTATGGTCCAAGTGGTATTGCTGTAATTGTTGAAACACTTACAGATAACCGTAACCGTACAGCTGGTGATGTCAGACATTACTTTGATAAATTTGGTGGCAATATGGGTACACCTGGCTGTGTATCTTTTATGTTCTCTCAAAAGGGTGTTCTTGTTATTGACAGAGAAGAGTGCGACTTTGATGAGGATAAGGTTATGGAAGATGCTCTTGAGTGTGGTGCTGCTGACGTTGAGGTTGAGGACGATGTATTCACAATATTTACAGAGCCTTCAGATTTCAGTGAAGTAAATGAGGCTTTGACAAATATGGGCTATGAGTTTGCAAGTGCTGAGGTTGAAATGGTTCCTTCAACTTATACAAAGATTGATGATGCTGAGGCTGTAACAAAAATGCAGAAGCTTCTTGATAATCTTGAAGACAATGATGATGTACAGAACGTTTGGCACAACTGGGAAATGGAATAATTAAAAATTTGGGCGGTACAACAACCGCCCTTTTTGTATTCTCATTTTAAAGGAGATGAATTTGTATGAGCTATGATTTTGAATTTATATGTGACTGTCACACCCACAGCAAATGGAGCTTTGACGGCTGTGAAAAAATAGATGATATGTGTGAGCAAGCTGTAAAACTTGGTATAAACGTACTTACTATTACAGACCACTGTGAAGTAAATGGCTGGAATACTCCAAATGATAGTGAATTTGGGGATTTTTCAAAGCTTATTCCTGAGTCTATTAAGCATTTAAAAGAAAGTCAAATTAAGTATGCCGACAATTTAAAGTTGTTAAGCGGTATTGAGCTTGGTCAGGCTATGCAAGATTTAAAATCTGCTGATATTGCTTTGAGTCTTGATGATTTTGATTTTGTGCTTGCTTCTGTACATAATGTGCGTAACGAAAAAGATTTTTACTGGCTTGAATACACACCTGAAAGTGCAAAAGATTTACTATATACATATTTTAACGAGGTTCTTGAGGTTGTTAAGTGGAATAAATTTGATAGTCTTTCTCACCTTACCTACCCCCTACGTTATATAACAGGTGTTCATAAAATTAACATTGATATAAATGAGTATTTACCAATAATAGATAAAATATTTAATAAACTTATAAAAAATGGTAAGGCTCTTGAAGTAAATACATCAGGATTACGTCAAGAAATAGGTGTAACAATGCCTGATAAATTCCTATTAACACGCTACTATTCACTTGGTGGAAGACTTGTAACTATTGGTTCTGATGCACATAAGGTAGTTGATTTGGGTAAAGGTATTAACAAAACTCTTCATCTGCTCAAAAAAATCGGATTTGATAATTACTACTACTTTGAAAAACACAACCCTGTAGCTGTACCAATAAAAATTATATAATTAAGGCAACCAGGGATTTTTAATAAGTAAACAAACTGTCAATAAAAAGATCGTAATGTGATATAATAGTAAATTGTAAAATGAAATTGAACAAATAAATAAAAAAGGTTCACAGTGAAAAACCTCGATGTTAGAATAAAGTTACCACACCAATTCAACAGGAGGAAAATCACTATGAACAATACATATTGTACCACAAATGAGCAAAAACACGAGAGGGGTCAGCACCTAAAAGCAGAAGAAAGAGGAGCAGTCCAAAGCTTAAAGCGATTAGGATACTCAAATAGAGCCATAGCTCGAGAGTTAAATTGTAGTACATCAACAATTGGTTATGAACTAAAAAGAGGTACTACAGACTACAAAGGAAGAGGAAGAAAACCACAATATAGTGCAAAAAGAGGAGCAAAAACATACAGAGAAAACAGAAAAAAGTGTCGTAGACCAAGAAAAATAAAACGTGATTTAGGATTCATCAAGTGGATGGTGGAGCAAATCCTTAATCATAAGTGGTCGTTCGATGTTTGTGTAGGCTATGGTCAAACGAACCACCATTGACGTTATTTGAAGCACCAGAAGTACTATCTCGAAGAAAAAAGAGAAAATCTAGAGCACATAAACGAAACAACGGAACAAGTATAGATTTGCGTCCTCAAGAAGTTAACTTACGTAACGAATTTGGTCACTGGGAGTCGGATACGGTAATAGGGCAAAAAAGAAAAACAGATAATGCAATATTTACTATTGTAGAAAGATTATTTGGTACTATCTCTCTATAAAGATTTCGGGTAAAAACACTGGTGGAATTACAGAAGCTATAACAATATTAAAGCAAGAATTTGGAAATAAATTCGATAAAGTTTTTAGAACTATTACTACAGATAATGGTTCTGAGTTTGCTGACTTTTCAAATGTAGAAATCAATGGAATAAAGGTGTATTTTGCTCATCCTTGTTTAGCTTGGGAGCGATCTATAAACGAACGCACTAATAGAATTCTACGTAGATTTATTCTGAAAGGTACATCTATAGACAGCTACGCAGATGATGAAATACGTATGTTTTCTGACGAGATTAACAGTTTGCCAAGAAAACGATTGTCATATCATACACCAGAAGAAATGTTTGAGAAAGAATTAAGGTAACATCGCACAGTATACAAAACAAGAAAAAGTGATATAATAATATAAGACACGAATAAACAACTGACATTATCATATTTCAACGATGAATTGGCACAAGCACAAATAAGCAAAAAACATTTTTAGAACAAATAGAAAGAATTATACCATGGGACCAATGGTTAGAGATAATAAAACCTTGCTATTACAAAGGAGAGCGAGGAAATAAGCCTCATGATTTGGAACTGATGTTACGAATTCATATTTTACAAAATCTTTATGATTTATCCGATATGAGGGTAATGACAGAGCTAATAGAGAGTCGAGCATTTTCGGAGTTTTGTGGAGTAGATTCTTCAAATCAAGTACCTGACGGAGATACTATAGGAAGATTTCGCAATATACTTGTAA
>JAXJQK010000082.1:0-18678 GCA_036311185.1 Acutalibacteraceae bacterium
ATAAACACAGATACACTAGAGAGAACAGAAGCAAAGTGGCAAAATGCTGCTAACAAAATTCAGGAACATCGTGACAGTATTGCAAGTATGGATGACCTTTATAACGGATTACTTGCTTCAAGTAATACTATGTCTGATACGGTTAGTAATAGCGATAGTATATTTGTAGACGCTATCAATGTGATTGGTGATGGCTTAAATCTGATGTGGCAAGATTTAGGTACTAATATAATAGGTGCTGCAAGTCCTACTGGTGGCACTAGCATTAGCTTTAGTGGTCACGATATAGGAACGTCATTTGACACCTTTGTTGATAGTGCAGTTGTTGTAACTAAGGCTTTTGGATATGGTATAGCTGTTATATGCTTTGGCATAGGTTTTACAAACGAAGCAGTTGCGTTTGAACTTGGTACTGAACGAGGGTGGCTTAAAGTATTTGGACAGTTATTACTTGCAAAAATATGGGTAGATGTATCAGTAAATATGTGTAGAGGTATTTACAACATAGTACGAAGTATTGCTTCGCAGATAATGGGTGTAGCTCCAGCTATTGATTTGTTACAGCCTGTTACTTCGCCATCTGGTGGTGGAGTAGTATCCAGTATATTAACTTGGTTATCAGATTTACTTGGTTTAATTGTTGCTGTATTACCTCTTGCTGTTATATCAATAGTTATTATGGTATGTATATGTAGAATGTATATTAAACTAATTGTACGCAACTTTGAAATTGCTTGTTTATTGTGTGTATCCCCTATATTTTTTGCAACACTTGCAAGCTCTGCAACATCAAACTATTTTAGAAAATTTATATCATCTTTTCTTTCTGTGGTAGCACAAATAATTTGGATGGGAATTACATATACACTTACTACTAACATAATTTCTGACATTACAACAAGTGCAACTACAATAAATATAGGAAATGTTTGGATTTATGTATGGGACTTAGTGTTAGTTGCTGTTGTACTATGTGCTGCAAGCGACCTTATCGCTAGACCATCTAACGAACTAAGAAGTTTGTTATCTTAATAGAATTGAGGTGTAGTAAATGAGAAAAGTAAAACTAACTAAAGATGTAATTCAAAGAAACACTGTAATATTTGGATTAGGAAAAAAACAAATAATTGGAATGGCTTTAACCTGTGTACTAGCTGGTGTAATATTAGCTCTTGCGTTTGTATTTGGATGGAATATGAACTTAATTGGTTCTATTATCTTTACTGAATTGCTTGTAGGTGCAAGTGTTTTTATCATAAGAATTAATGGTAGGTCACTATTTCGTATGTTGATTGAAGCGTTTTTTACCATTGAAGATGTTCGTTATTATGTAAAAGGAGGTTTAAACAGCAATGAAGAAAAAACAAAAAGATAGTCTATCTGCTAGACTTTTCAAGAAGAAAAAAGCTAATAGCAACATAGTTATTACAGAACCTAACCAAGAAGATGAAGATTTACTAGAAAGTCAAAGCAAAAAAATCAAGAAAACAGCTCAGCAAACAATTCCTTTTGATGAAATCTATGAGAATGGTGTCATCAGAACAGGCAACACATTTTCCATAGCATTCCGTATGGATAATATAGATTATAAGATGATGAAAGAGGACGATAAGGAAACTTTCTATGAAAATTATCAAAAGTTTCTTAATTCTATGCCATCAGAAATAAGCTATCAAGAAATAATAGACAATGGAAAATTTGATAAATATCTTTTGGAACAGGCTTTAATGCCTAGTAAGGCAGTAAGAAAAAACAGCTATATTAAGGATGAGCTTATAGATGACCACATTGATATTCAAAATCTTAAGCTAAGTGAGTCTGATGAGAACTGTGAAAAAGTAATCTATGGTGCTATATCATATACCACAAAGCATAAGCTAGATAACCCAGCTCAGATATTCAAGTATGAAAAGGAAATAGCAACACGCTTGCTTCAGCTTGGAATAAATATAACACGCTTAACTGCTGTTGAGTATATGAAGCTTATACATAACATCTACAACCCTACAGAGGACTTTATGTTACCCGATAATCTGTATCAAGCAGATGTGAATTTAAAGGACTATATCGCACCTGTGCATTTTGATTTTAAATCAAAATACAATAGAACTGGTAAGCACGTGCAAATGGGAGATACCTTTGCTCGTGTTATGTTTGCTAAACGCTTTTCTATGAGTTGCGATGATGAATTCCTGTATGATTTAATGGACAATAATTACAATGTTAAAATATCAAAGCATATTCAGAGAATAGATAAGTCTGAAGCTATGGATATTCTCAAAAAAGAAATAAACCATCTTGAGGGTACTATCGAAAAAAGGCGAGAAACAAACAGTAAATTCGGTGGACAGTTTATACCGTATTCACTGCAAAGCAGAGAAAAAGAATTAATGACACTGCAAGAAATATTAGGCGAAGCTGATTGTGAACTGTTTGAATGTTGTTTCCTTATCTATCTTACAGCAGATAGCGAAGCTAAACTAGATGAGCTATCTTCATACATAAGGTCAAAGGGTAGAAACCATCAGGTAATTATAGATAACCTTGTAGGACAGCAAGAACGAGGACTAAACTCTGTATTACCACTAGCGATTAATAAGCTTGCGAACGATGAAATAAATGTGTGCAAAACCTTTATCACCGAAGCAATTGCTAACTTTATTCCGTTTTCATTTGTTGCGTACTTTGATGTAAATGGACTTGATTACGGTGCTAATACACAAACTGGCAATCGAATACTGCTTGATAGAACACAAGAGATGAACGCTAATGGATATATATTAGGCACATCAGGTGCTGGTAAGTCTATGACTTTGAAAGCTGAAATTATATCTGCAATGATGAAAAACCCTAACGATGAATTTATTATCATTGACCCTGATAACGAATACTTAACATTTCTTGATTATATTGATGGCGAAAGAATTATTTTGTCACCATCTAGCCAAACACATCTTAACATTTTCGATACAAACCTTGAATATGCTACCGATGAAGGTAACGCTATTGCAATGAAAACAGATTTTATTATGAGCTTTATTGCAAGTGCAAAAAGTATGGATTTAAGCGTAGATGAAATGTCGATTATAGATAGAGTTGTTAAACTTGTTTATAGAGATTTCCAAGAGCATAATGGTGACCAAAAGTATATTCCTACATTGCCTAAATTCTATGAAATACTAAAACAACAGCCTGAGCAAACAGCAGCAGACCTTGCACTTAGTATTGAGATATATACAAGAGGTACATTTGATATGTTTGCACATCACTCAAATGTAGAGATTTCAAAGAATTTTCTTATTTTTGACCTGTTCAGTATGGGTGAAAATTTCAAAACTGTAGGTTTACAGGTTGTACTTGAAATGATATGGCAGAGGGTTATAGAAAACAAGCGTAAAGGTATACGTACTTGGCTATGGTGTGATGAGTTTTCTGTTATGTTTACTGGTAAAGATACATCTGCTGGATTATTCTTCAAAAAGGTTTATCAGCGTATTCGTAAGCTCGGTGGTGTAGCCACTGCTGCTACTCAGAACATCACCGAAGTATTAGAGAGTAGAGAAGCAACAGCTATGCTTCAAAACGCTGAATTTCTTGTTCTGTTGCAACAAAAGCCGAAAGACCTCCAAAAGCTAGTTGATTTATTTGAATTATCAGAGTCACAAATGGCATACCTGAAAACAGGTAAAGTAGGTACTGGACTTATTATCTGTGGTAAGAAGATTATTCCGTTTAAGAACTTAGTTCCTAAAGATACTCTTAAATACAAACTATTTTCAACAAAATTTGACGAGAAACAAAGAAACTCAGCATAAGGATGATTAAACTATGAATGTATTACTAATCTGTGGTAAAGAAATGCAGAAAAACCTTGAAGTAATGTGTAGCAGAGCTAGAAACAAGCGTGTTATCGGTACGGTTACTCAGGTTGATGATAATATAGTTGAGCTGGTTAAAACTACATATAGACCTCACTGCATTATATGGGCTCAAGGTATAGATTTTAAGACAGATACCTCTGAATTAGATTTAATTCTAGCCTTGCAAAATGAATTTCCATCCACACGAATAATAGTCAATCTTGGTAAGCCTAACGATGAGCTTACAACTGTACTTATAGAGAATGACATATATGATGTAGTTGCTAGAGTGGTAACAGACATAGAGTTTCTTAATCTTTTAAACACTCCTCTTTCATCAAAGGAGGAGTGTGAAAGATTTAATAAAGATACTCATAAATCAAAGTCTGCTACTGTAAAAACACGAAAGAAGGTTGTTGTAAACAATAAACCTATATTTATATTTTTAGCTATAATTATGATTGCGACTATTTTGTTTGTTGTTATAATGAAAACCAAACAAACAGATACAAGTGCCAATAATAGTGCAACAGAACCTTCTTTAGAAGTTGCTACGGAATATGTAACAGACTATCTTGTGATGGACAATAAATACGAGTTCCCAACAGAGGAAGAAACAGAACCACCAACAGAAAAACCAACCGAAAGAGAAACAGAACCACCAACAGAAAAGAAAGAACAAGCTACTGAAAAACCTGATAAAGATGATAAGGATAAGAACGAGCAAGACAACAGTTCTAATACATCTCAAGCACAGGTACAACAACCAGTACAACAACCACAGCAATCTGTACAGGTGCAACAACCAGTACAACAGCCACAACAGCAGTATGTTCCACAGGTGCAACAGCCACAACAGCAACCACAGCAATCTGCTCCTCAGGTGCAACAACCGGTACAGCAACCACAGCAATCTGCTCCACAAGTGCAACAACCAGTGCAACAGCCTGACCAGATAGTCGATGATGGCTTGATACACTTTGACCAAGATGGTTATACAGTATCAATTGGTGAAACATTCGATATATATGTCACAGGCTTGGCTGCATCATCAGGCTGTAAGTGGACATTAACTAACAGTGCTGTAGCCGAGTTTGTATCATCAGATACAACAAAGGTTACTATAAAAGCAAAGGCTAAAGGCTCAACAGTGGTCACAGGCACAGCTAAGAGCAACGGTGCTACTAGACAGGTACTTGTTACAGTGAAATAAAGGAGAATGAAATATGAATAAAACCGAAAAAATAGAAGTCCAAGATATTTTGTGTAAAAATCTAAAATTCCTTAGAGAGTGCTTTGAGCTTACTCAACAACAAGTGGCTAGTGAGTTACACATCGACCGTTCAACATATACTTATTGGGAGGTTGGTACATCAACGCCTTCAATATTTAAGTTAACATCAATAATAGAGTTTTACGAAAAAAGAGGAATAAAACTTGATTATAATCTGTTGCTAAAAAACTTACTCACAGCTTCTATTATAAAAGAGATAAGCGAATGAATATATTTTTTATTGTAACTATAATCATTTTTTATTTTCTGTTGGATATTCTAACTCTTAACAATGAAGTAACCCTTCGTGTTAAGAATTACAAAAATAATAGCAAAAACATAAAGAGAAAACCGTTATGCGATAAACGCAGAACGGTTTTTCTTTTTGTTATAGTAGGTGTATTAATAGCGATTATAACAGCTATATCAAATGTTACAGCAATACTAGCTTTTATAATGATGTGGATTATAGACAAAATTATAAGAAGAAAAAGACTAAAAGAAATAAAGTACCTTGATAAAGAAAATGAGGAATATTGGAAAGGGTGAAAAAAGATATGAAAGTAAATAAAAACAATTCGGTCAGTTATAGTAACGACGAAAAAAGAAAAGCAAGCCAAATGTCAACCGTTGACTACCTACAGCGTAACTATGGTTTTACCTTTAAATTTAGAAATAATTATTACACTTGTGAACAACACGATAGTTTGATTATATATGCAGACCAGCGTGGATGGGCGTGGAACTCAAGAGGACAAAAGGGTAGTGATGTTCTTCAGTTTGTTATGTCAGTAGAACACAAGAGCTTTCCTGAAGCTCTGAACACATTAATATCTAACTCCGAACAGCCTTATTCATACACAGAACCTATTAAGAAAAAAGAAGAAGTAAAAGTGCTTGAATTACCTGAAGCCACCAACAAAAAATTCTCAAGGGTGTTTGCATATCTGCATTACAGCAGAAGAATTGATAAAAGTATAATTAATGAATGTATGAAAAATAAATCTCTATATCAAGACACAAGAGGTAACTGCGTATTTGTTGGGTACAAAGGTACTGTACCAGCTTATGCGACAATAAGAGGTACACTCACTAATAAACAATATAGAGGAGATTGCAGTGGAAGTGACAAAAGGTATTCCTTTAATATGACATATAGCACTGATGGCAAGGAGTTATATGTATTTGAATCAGCCATAGACGCTATGAGCCACGCTACTATTGCAAACCTAGCTTTTAAGAGTGATACAGCATATAAAAAAACAAATAGACTTGCACTCGGTGGACTAAACAGCATAGCACTAGACCAGTATTTGAAAGACCACTCACAAGTTACTACATTAAACTTTTGCTTTGACAATGACCATAACGCAGTAAACAAAGACGGTACACCAGCACCGAACTACGGTCAGGAATTTGCAAAGCAATGTTGTGAGAATTATGCCAAAAAAGGATATACGGTGAAAAATATATGTCCTAAGCATAAGGATTTTAATGATGATTTAATTGAATATTATCTGCCACAACTGCAAAAAACAACAAAGGAGCAAACCTATGGATACAAGACAAAATATAGTAGTAGAGGTTGATACAGAAGAAACAATATCTGAATATATACTTAGCCTAAGACTTAAAAAAGGTGTTACACAATATAAAGCAGCCAAAAAAATAAATATAAATCGTGCAGCATTAAAAAGGCTTGAGGACGGTAAGCACATACCTTGCCGTCGCACATTAGAAGCTATGAGCGTATATTACGAAGCTCCATTAAATGTATTGCTCGCAAAAACTAAGGTTTGTAGAGCTAAGAAAAGAGAACAAAAGAAAGCAGCATTAAATGAAAACTGAATTAAGAACATTGTAAAAACGGTTATGCAAAATCAAGCATAACCGTTTTTGTTTAGAAAGGATTTTTTGTTATGTATAGTAAGAATAATGAAATATTAAAGAATGGCTATGGAAGAGTTTATAAGGCAGTAATGACAGATGAAAGACTATCACTAACAGCTAAGGCTATCTATGCCTATTTATGCTCATATACAGGCTCTAAGAGCATTGTTTTTCCTAGCAGAGCTAGAATATTAAGTGAATTAAAACTCTCTAAAAATACTTATTATGAGCATTTTAATAAGCTTGTAGAGTTGGACTACATTACTATAGAGAAACGCAAAAACTTTCTTAATAGAAATCAGTACGTTATTAATGATAACCCATCATCATTAGCAACAGAAAACGGAATAAAATCACTGGGATATGGAATAATTCCTAAGTCAGTTATGACTAACCCTGACCTAAGTGTAAAGGCTAAAGGACTGATGGCATACTTTTACTCTCTTGCTGGTAACGGAACAGGAGCGTTCCCAACTAAAAAGGCAATACAAAAACAACTAGGTATAAGCAACACAGCTTACTACAACGCTCTGCACCAGCTTGTTGAGAACAACTATCTGACAATAACACAGAGAAAGTCAGAGGGCAAATTTGAGCAGAACGAGTATGTTATCACCGATTTTGCGTGTTCACAAAATAAAGACACCAAAAAGAAGAAAAAGCGTACACCGAGTACACAAAAATGCGACATTCAAAATTGCGACAATAATAACAATAACAAAGTATATAACAAAAATAATATATCTCTAAATAACTATCATATCTCATCTAGTAAGAGTAAGGTAAGTATCAGAAAAAGAAGTAAGTCAGATAAACTAGCAGTAAGAATTAAAGAGCTTTGTTACTACGATGATATGATGGACTCTTTCGCAGATAAATCATTTAAGGCTATTTATAATACAGCAGTAACAGCATTAATAAGCCTTGTTACAAAACCTTTTACCCACAGAGAAGAAAAAATAAGCGAAAACGATATACATAATCTGATTAAACTATCAACTAGAGATGACACCTATGGACTATCACTGCGAGATTTACTATACACTGTAATTGATAAATTTATGGACATAAAAGACGAGTACAACATACACAATATCACTGGATACTTAAAGTGTATGCTGTACACAGAAATGCTAAAAGGTGAATTTTAATGACAATTACATTTATGATTTTGGAGAAAAAAATAATCTCCACATCGTGCAAATGTGGAGATTACGGACATTCGTTAAGAATATCCTGAACGCATTAAACAATAACAAAATCAATATAGCATAACTGTGATTGTTTTACAATAGCTAAAAGTAATATTCTTCGGGTATTTATGCGATTTTTGAATTTCGTTATATAAATATCTTTTGTTTATTCGGAAAAGTACAGGTTATTGAACACTTAAAAAACACCCTATTTTCTTATTCAAAAAAGTAGTGTATAATATATTACGAACATTCGCAAAGTGTTACCACATTAACGAACAAAACGGAATCAGTTCCGTTTTTTCAAAGGAGTTGAATTTATGGAGAACAGCAGAACATTCTACTATGCAAGAGTTAGCACTAAAGAACAGAACCTTGACAGACAGATTATAGCCTTTAAGGAACTGGGTGCAGATGAACGAGATATTATCACTGACAAAGAGAGTGGCAAGGACTTAGAACGCACTGGCTATATGGCTCTGAAGCACAATATGCTCCGTCCGGGTGATACTCTTGTTGTATCTTCGCTTGATAGACTAAGCAGAAACAAACAGGATATTAAATCCGAGATGGAATATTTCAGAAAAAACAAAATCAGAGTAAAGGTGCTAGATATTCCTACAACAATGCTTGAGCCACCATCAGGACAAGAATGGGTGTTTGAAATGGTTGAGAACATTCTAATTGAGGTTCTTGGAAGTTTTGCTGAAAATGAACGCAAGGCAATCAAGAAAAGACAAGCAGAGGGTATTGCTGCTGCTAAAAGTAATGGTGTAGCCTTTGGCAGACCAGTTGTAGAAAAGCCTGATAACTGGAACGAGGTTTACCAACGCTGGCAGAACAAAGAAATAACTGCAACTGAAGCAATGCGATTGACAGGTGTTAAGAGAACTACTTTTTACAAATTGGTTAAAGAGTGATTGACTAGAACAAAGATATATCATAAAATTAATTTATACACTGACTTAATACATAAATCTTTAAAGCAGTGAAAAACAGAAAGGAAAGGGTTATTACTATGGCTTATAGTGTAGATGAATTGATAAGAGCTTTGTTTGAACTAAAAGAGGAAGGATATTCCTATTGTGAATTGAGTATTGATGAGGATACTGACGAAAAAGGAATTTCTTTTTCTGCATTGGATACAGGAGGTTTAGGTTTAATAGATTTTGAAACTGTTGTAGAAGCAGTGCCTAACGAAGAAATACAGGAGTACGCTAACGCTAATGAACAACCAGCAGAAATAAGAAACCCAATTACTTTAGAGAAAAAAGTGATTGAAACTGTATCAGAGGTACAAGAAATAAGAACAGGAACAAAGAGTTGTTACTGCAATATTACTACATACTATGATGATGAAAATAACAAGATTGCGTTTGATGGAACTATTGATTTGAGCAAGAATACAAAAACTAATCGAAGAATACAGTATCTATCAAGAAAAGTGGGTGTTCCTCCAGTAGCATATTTTTTTAATAGAACAGGCTTGAGAAATACATCTGCTGAAAAAGATGAGATGTATCAGAAGATAAAAGAAGAATATGGAGTAGACCTATTCTAAAAACGGAATTGCTTACGTTTTTTATTGTTGAGTGTAAATAAAGAGGTGATTGAATGGACTTGATGATTATGAACAAGAATAAGGTAGTTGCTGTTTACGAAAATGATAATCTGACAATATTAAATGCTGATTTAGCACCACATTACCTTGTAAGAACTCACGATGTAGAGGGGTGGTTATCTGAACGAGCTATTGACTCACATAGACCAAACTCAAGGTTGCTTAAAAAGGCATTAAGGCTTGCTCAGAAAGATGATGTAAGTACGGTAGTAAGCGTAAATGCTGCAACTATAACCGATACCTACTGGGTAAAGGATAGAAACAGCACACAAACCTATGATGATATAAGATTTAACGATGACTATTTTGCAGAGCTTGCTCTAACAGGTAGTTATGACAGTTTTAATAAAGTGGCTTTTAGTGATAGCAGAAGAACACCTGAGCTTACTAATATAGGTAGCTATGAAAAGTGCTGGAGATTAATTGATAATCAATGGTTTATGTATAAAACCTCAAATGATAATGAGATGTTCTCAGAGTTGTTCGCTTATGTTTTAGGAAAAAGATTAAATATGAGTATGGCTGAATACAAAGCTAGTGATGGCTGTGTTGTGACAAAGGATTTTACCAATAATGCAAGTGTTATCTTTGAGCCAATGCACAGCTATGTAGGTGATGAAGAAGATTATAGTTATAATCTTGATGTCATTAAAAGGCTTTGTTCTGAAGCAGTAGAGGATTATGTGGAAATGATATTCCTTGATACAGTAATTGCTAACCCTGACCGTCACACATATAACTACGGTTTTATTCGTGATGTAGATAACGGAAAAATCATAGGCTTAGCACCTAATTTTGATAACAATTTATCTCTTATCTCAAGAGGTTATCCTCAAAATACGGAACGCAACAAAGATATGCTAATAGATTTATTTGTAGAGTTAATTCAGCAGAACCCTGAGCTGGTTAAATACATTCCTGTTCTGAAGCGTGAAACAGTGAGCGAATGTGCTGAACAGGTTCAAGTAGATGTTAATAAAGCTTTTGTTGTTGACTATGTAATGAATGGATATAACAACATAGTTCAGAAGCTAGACTTTAAGTATATTGCTGTCAATGAGCTTGTGTTCTCAAAGTTACCTGATAACATCAAGGACGGATTGAGTTTTATTAAAGAAAACTCAGATTATATTATAAGAGTTCAAGCTAAAGATTACGATGTGTTACAAAACACTATAAGGAATATAGGACGAAGCAAAGCAAGACAATAAAACAACCAAAGCAAAAAACGGAATCAGTTCCGTTTTTTGAAAACTTGTAACTAAATAAGCCTAATAGAGTTTTAATGCTCTATCAGGCTTATTTTTTGTTAGTTTGGTTTATATGTATTGTATTACTTCTTCTGTGGGGAACACTAAAAACGGAACCAGTTCCGTTTTTGTGATAACACATTTTCTGAAATAGAAATCAATGTTATTATCTACCTTTAGGGATAGTTTATCATAAAAATCGTTGACTATTGCATTAAATCGGGGGTATAATAACCTAGTGAATAAAAAATAAAGCACCCACAAGTAATACAATAAAATTATTATACAGTAAATTATAAAAGGAGAATAGCTATGAGTAAAAAGGGTATTGTATCCGAACCGTTAGAACAATCTGAAAAGAAACATACTTGTTCTAAATGTGGCAGTTCTGATATTTCTTTCAATTTAGCATTAGAAGATAAAAAAAGAGGTTTGGGAGAAGGTTGTTTTTTAACCACTGTTGTTGTAATTCTTCTTCTGTGCATACCTGTTATTGGATGGATTTTATTGTTTGCAATGTTCTTTGAAAAGAAAGGCACTGTAAATGTTACATACGCATTATGCAATAACTGTGGTAACAGTTGGAAACTTGAACAACAAGATAATAAGAAGGATAAAAAAACAAAAAAGTCTAAGAAAAATTTATAATTTTAATAATAAAAAAACAGCTATTTGTAATTATCAAAATAGCTGTTTTTGTTTTCTTGAAAACCGGAATTAGTTCCGTTTTTATGAAATACACTTATACACTCTGAGTATATTTATAAAATAATACAATCCTACCCTATCTACCTATGTGTGTTTTTTTCTCAAAACCGTTGACTATTAGTTGACTATTGTAAAAAAGTATGATATACTATTCTTAGAAACAAAAAAATAAGCATCCACAGCCTACCAAATGTCGCCAAACATTCAGCAGGCATACGCTATTAGAGTTATACTAGAACTCATAATAACTTGTGAACGCTATTTATTCTCTGTTTATAATACAGGGTTTTAATAGATTTGTCAAGATTAAGTTCGTACACTCTTTTAGCACTGGGTTGTATGAACTTTCTTTTTGTTTCAAACCTAAAATTGAATACCCGAAAGAGCTTATGTACCATACAAAGGTTGTTATAACAACAGTATCGCCAAGACCTCTAATGCGTTCGCAATTAGAATGTTCCTAAATAGGAGCTTCCTAACATACTGTCGAGAGGACAGAGTGGAACGAATAGCGTACCAACTTGATTTTTGTTCTAGCACAACAAAAACTGTAGTTGCTACCACCTTAACAACTGGGTAAGGCTTTAAGTCCTGATAAATACACGGTAGCAGCAGCACCGAAGAAGTAGTACTTCCGACTGTCTAGCGTAGGTTAAATACATTCTCTTATCGGAATATAGTATACAATAGTATACAATAGTATAAAATGCACTTAAACAAGCCCACCGAAGTGTGCTTGTTTAAGGGAAAAATGGTTGCGGGAGCCAGACTTGAACTGACGACCTTCGGGTTATGAGCCCGACGAGCTACCATCTGCTCCATCCCGCGATATTTAATTTGCTGTGTTTTTCACAGCTTCATCATTATAGCTTATTACAATGGTTTTGTCAACACTTTTTAAAAATTTTTTTAAAAAAATTTTATCAGTACCAATCTTGCTTGATTTTGAAGTGATTTTATTCTATAATATACAATGAAAATGTATATTTTGATGGGAGTGTGACGAATATGATTAGCGGTGCTGAAATAATGGTAAAATGCTTAGAGCAAGAGAATGTAGAAATCTTGTTCGGCTACCCTGGTGCAGCCATTTGTCCTTTTTATGATGCACTTATGGAGTCGCCAATTGAGCACATTCTTGTAAGACAAGAGCAAAATTCAGTTCATGCAGCAAGTGGTTATGCACGTTCTGTAAGTAAGCCTGGTGTTTGTGTTGCTACATCAGGTCCTGGTGCAACAAACCTGATTACAGGTATTGCTACTGCTTATATGGACTCTATTCCGATAATAGCAATTACAGGTCAGGTTAGAAGCGACCTTATAGGTAGAGATGTATTCCAAGAGGCAGATATCACAGGTGCTTGTGAGCCTTTTGTTAAGCATAGTTATTTAGTAAAGAGAACAGAGGATTTGCCAAGAGTATTTAAGGAAGCTTTTTACATAGCAACATCAGGCAGACCAGGTCCTGTTCTTATAGATGTACCTATTGATATTCAAACAAATAAGATAGAAGAATTTGTATATCCTGAAAAGGCAGAAATTACAGGCTATAAGCCTTGCACAGAAGGTCATACAAAGCAGATTGAAAGAGCTGTTGAGCTTATTAAGACTGCATCAAGACCAATTATCTGTGCAGGCGGTGGTGTTCTTACATCTGGTTCAAAGCTAAAGCTGGTTGAGTTTGCTACTAAAACAGGTATTCCTGTTGTTTCTACAATGATGGGTATTGGTGTAATGCCAACAGAGAATAAGCTATATCTTGGTATGCTTGGTTCTCATGGTAAGGGTGTAGCTAACAGAGCTATACACGAGGCTGATGTTATTCTTATCTGTGGTGCAAGAGTGGGCGACAGAGCTGTTGCTGCTCCTGGTCAGCTATCAGCAAATTCTAAAATTATCCACATTGATATCGACCCAGCTGAAATCGGTAAGAATGTAGAGGTTACAGTACCGATTGTTGGTGATATGAATAATGTTATCAATAAGCTTTGTGACACTATTGGTGATTACCATATTCCACCTATGTGGCAGGATACAACAGACCGTTGGAAGAAGGAGCTATTCAGAGAGGCTCCTACATTCGAGGGCTGTGTAGAGCCTAGAAGCTTTATTGCTAAGCTTTCAGAAATGATGCCAAATAAATCTATTCTTGTTGCCGATGTTGGACAAAACCAGATTTGGTGTGCTAATAACTTCCGTATTAAAGAAGGTAGATTTTTAACAACTGGTGGTATGGGTACAATGGGTTACTCTGTACCTGCTGCTATGGGTGCAAAATTTGCAAGACCAGACAGACAGGTTGTTGCTGTATGTGGTGACGGTTCTTTCCAGATGGGTATGAACGAGCTTGGCACAATAGCACAGAACCACTTGAATGTAAAAATCATCATTATGCGTAATGATAGACTTGGTATGGTGCGTGAGCTTCAGAAAAATCATTACAACGAGCATTATACTGCTACCTTCCTTGATGAAGAAACACCAAACTTTATGAAGATTGCAGAGGCTTACAATATAGAGTCAGCTTATGCTACATCTAATGAAGAAGCAGAAATGTATGCCGAAAAAATGGTAAATTCTGATAAGGCATTCATATTAGTGTGTAAGGTAAGCCCTGACACACCATCTATTTAACTTAGGTAGGAGGGCTTTGTTATGAAACATACTATTTTTATGCTTGTTGAAAATCAGGCTGGTGTTCTTAGTAAAATTACAGGTCTTTTTTCAAGACGAGGCTTTAATATAGATAGTCTTGCAGTTGGTGTAACAGCTGATTCAAATATCTCAAGAATTACTATTGTAGCTGACGGTGATGAATATGTAGCCGAGCAGATTCAAAAACAGGTTAGTAAGCTTATACCTGTAATAGAGGTTAAGCTTTTAAAAGAAAACACCTACATAAGTCGAGAGCTTGCACTATTAAAGGTTAAATGCAACACAACAAACAGACTTGAAATTGTTAAAATTGCAGAGCTTATGGGTGCAAAGATAATTGATGTAAGTGTTGCATCAATTACATTAGAAATGGCAGATACTTCTGACAATATTGAGACACTTAACAATTTATTAAAGCCATATGGTATTAAAGAAATTGTAAGAACAGGTATGGTTGCCGTAGAAAAGGGCAGTATATCAGGTAAATAATTGACATAATCATTTTTATGATGTATTATATTAGATAGCCACAAATTATGGCATAAGGAGGAAAATTTGCAATGGCAAAAATTTATTATCAGGAAGACTGTAATCTAAGTCTTCTACAGGACAAAACAGTAGCAATTATTGGTTATGGTAGTCAGGGTCATGCTCACGCACTAAACCTACACGAGAGTGGTGTAGATGTAATCGTTGGTCTTTACGAGGGTTCAAAGAGCTGGGCTAGAGCTGAGAAGGCTGGTCTAAAGGTTATGACAGCTGCTGATGCTGCTAAGAACGCAGACATCATTATGATTCTTATCAACGATGAGAGACAGGCTGCTCTATATAAGAACGATATCGAGCCAAACCTAACAGCAGGTAAGGCACTTGCATTTGCTCATGGCTTTAACATTCACTATCAGCAGATTATCCCACCAGCTGATGTTGACGTATTTATGATCGCACCAAAGGGTCCTGGTCATACAGTAAGAAGTGAGTATGTTGAGGGTAAGGGTGTACCTTGTCTAATCGCTGTATATCAGGATGCAACAGGTAAGGCTACAGACCTAGGTCTTGCTTACGCTGCTGGTATCGGTGGTAGTAGAGCTGGTGTACTAGAGACAACATTCAAGGCTGAGACAGAGACTGACCTATTTGGTGAGCAGGCTGTTCTTTGCGGTGGTGTTACAGCTCTTATGAAGGCTGGTTTCGAGACTCTAGTAGAGGCTGGTTATGCACCAGAGAACGCTTACTTCGAGTGTATCCACGAGATGAAGCTAATCGTAGACCTAATCTACAGCGGTGGTTTCTCAAAGATGAGATATTCAATTTCTGACACAGCTGAGTTTGGTGATTACGAGACAGGTAAGCGTCTAATCACAGAGGAAACAAAGAAGGAAATGAAGAAGGTTCTTGAGGAGATTCAGGACGGTACATTTGCTTCTAAGTGGATTGCTGAGAATAAGAATGGTAGAGCACACTTCAACTCAACAAGAAGAATCGAAGCTTCACATCAGCTAGAGGCTGTTGGCGAAGAGCTAAGAAAGATGTATTCTTGGGGTGGAGAGGACAAGTACGCTGACTAATTTTTCAGGCTTGTCAATCTTTAAATAATTACATATAGAATAAACCCCACCTGAATTATTCTGGTGGGGTTTGATATTATAATTAGGAAGGTTTGGTTTAAAGGATGAGAGGTTGCTTTTATGGGAGATAATCTTGTTAAATTTTATAATGAAAGAATAAAAAAAGAATGGAAAATAGCCTTTATAGCAACAATGGTAATAGGTTTGTTGACTCATATATATAAATTTGTGAATATTTTACCGAATCATGATTCTATCTGGAATATGTACAGCGATCAAAATATGATTGCTTCTGGTAGATGGTTTTTATCAATTGCTTGTGGTTTTAGTTCGTATTTGGATTTACCATGGGTAAATGGGGTGCTTTCGCTAATTTGTATTGCGTTAACAGCAGTGGTTATAGTAGAGGTTTTTAAGATAAGCAAACCTGTTCCTTGTATTTTGATAGGTGGACTTTTAGTCACATTTCCAGCGGTAACAACTACGTTTTTTTATGAATTTACAGCTGATGGTTATATGTTAGCTATGCTAATGTCAGCACTAGCAATTTATTTGACAACTTTAGAAAAAAGAAAAATTTTATTTTCTGTAATTAGTATTATTTTATTATGTTTAGCTTGTGGAATATATCAAGCATATATTTCATTTGCACTTATGATAGTTATATGTGATTTTATAATAAAATTAATTTATGCAAAGTTAAAAAATAAAGAGTGCTTTAAGTATATAGGTAAATATATGATTATATTTGCTGTTTCACTGTTGCTGTACTATGTTGTATGGAAGATATTGATGAAGCTTCAAGGAGTTACTCCTACGAATTATCAGGGAATTAGTAGTACGGGAGAAATTAACATAAATTTGTCAACTATATTTGGAGTACTTGATTCTTTTGGTAGCTTTTTTATCAAAGAAGGAATAGGAGATATCTATAGTATATTAAATATAATATTTATTGTATGTTTATTGGTAGCAATCATTTTTGTGATTATAAATAAGAAAATATTCTTAAGAAAAATTCAATTATGTTTATTATTGTTATCTTGTTTTTTGATTCCACATTGTATATATATTATAAGTTTTACATCTCCATGGGCTTATTATTACACTATAATGCTACAAAGTTTTTCAATGTTATATGTTTTTTTGATTGTTATTGCAGAAAAATATGCGGGATTTAAGCTTAAGAATATAATCGGGATTCTTCTATTTGTCATAATATTTAATTTTTCAATAATGGCTAATAAGGCTTATGTAATGATGGATTTAAATAACAAATCTAATTATGCACTTGGTGTAAAGATTGCAACACGTGTTGAACAGGAAATGACTTCTAAGGATATGAAGGTAGCTATTGTTGGTAGATTATCTTCTTATGAAAATAATGTTTCTAAAAACGAAAAAATGAATTTATTTTTATATGATAATTCAAACTTATATGGTGGTATAATGTATAGTACGAATGAACGTGCAACAACATATATGGAAGGATTTGTGGGAGTTGATTACAATTGGGCTTCGGATGAATTAATAAAAGAGTTGTCAGAAACCGAAGAAGTTAAAAATATGCCTTTATGGCCTTTGAATGGTTCGGTTAAGGTTGTAGAAGACACTGTAGTAGTCAAACTATCTGAGGTTGAATATAAATAAAATTATATTTTAAATTCTTTGCTATTTTAGAGTATGACAAAGGTTATATGGGTTAAGTTTTATGGAAGAGAAAATTAATTTTAAAACAACACCAAAGACAAATATCATATTTTTTATTAAGGGTGTTTGATTCAACTGTTTTGATATTTAATTGTAAAATCATTTTGTGCTCAGCTGACTTTCTTTTTTTGTATCGTGATCATATGCAACTGGAGATAGGATTGCATATGATTGTGATACAATAGAGTAGTTTAAGTATTTTGGTTTTAACGAAAGAGCGATTGTAAGAATAGGTCGTATTTGAAAATTCGGTAAATTGTAAAATGAAATTGAACAAATAAATAAAAGAGGTTCACAGTGAAAAAACTCGATGTTAGAATAAAGTTACCACACCAATTCAACAGGAGGAAAATCACTATGAACAATACATGTTGTACCACAAATGAGCAATAACGCAAGAGGGGTCAGCACCTAAAAGCAGAAGAAAGAGGAGCAATCCAAAGTTTAAAGCGATTAGGATACTTAAATAGAGTCATAGCTCGAGAGTTAAATTGTAGTTCGTCAACAATTGGTATGAACTAAAAAGAGGTACTGTAGACTACAAAGGAAGAGGAAGAAAACCATAGTATAGTGCAAAAAGAGGAGCAAAAACATATAAAGAAAACAGAAAGAAGTGTCATAGACCAAGAAAAATAAAATGTGATTCAGAATTCATCAAGTGGGTGGTAGAGCAAGTTCGTAATCATAAGTGGTCGTTCGATGTTTGTGCAGGCTATGCTAAACTACACAATTTGTTTCCAAATGAGAATATTCCATGTACAAAAATCTTATATAATGTGCTATGGTCAA
Source organism: Acutalibacteraceae bacterium (assembly GCA_036311185.1). Classification (GTDB taxonomy): domain Bacteria; phylum Bacillota; class Clostridia; order Oscillospirales; family Acutalibacteraceae; genus CAG-964. The sequence goes on from JAXJQK010000082.1 coordinate 18,518, forward strand.
ACGAACTACCATTGACATTATTTGAAGCACCAGAAGTACTACATCGAGGAAAAAAGAGAAAACCTAGAGCACATAAACGAAACAACGGAACAAGTATAGATTTGCGTCCTCAAGAAGTTAACTTACGTAACGAATTTGGTCACTAGGAGTCAGATACGGTA
>JAXJQK010000083.1:0-1585 GCA_036311185.1 Acutalibacteraceae bacterium
ATATTTTGCACCACACTTCATACTGCGTCCTCGCAAGGCGACAGCCTTGCTGTGGGTCAGTATTCGTTTGGTACAAAATCTGCTCGTAAAATTCTTGTCCACTTTTTATTAGAGTTTAGTATAAATAAACAGCACGAAAATCCCTTGCTATAGTAGTGAGGGATTTTTTATTTTATTTCCATTGTTATCTTAAATAAAATTTGATATATTTATAGTAGTTTTAAGTTTGTTATCTTTAAAGGGAGGAAGCTTATGGTACAGTTAAACAGCGAAATGAAGAGTGTTCTTGAAGAAATTAAAGCAAACCCTCAGGTTGTTGCAATAGCTATTGCAGGCTCAAGAGCCAGTGGTAACGGTGACAGTAAATCTGACTACGATGTTTATGTTTACTGCAATAATAAGGATTATTTGCCAGAGGATATAAGAAATGATATTTATAGTAAATATTGTAGTGAGATAGAGGTAGGTAATAAGTATTTTGAGTATGAAGATAATGTTGTGCTTAATTGTGGTGTGCCAGCCGATATTATTTTTAGAAGCCTTGATATGATTAAAAATATACAAAAATATGTTGTAGATGATTGTGGTGCAAGGCTTGGCTATACTACAGCCTTTTGGCATACTCTTAACGTTAGTAAGATTTATTACGACAGAACAGGCGAATTTACAGAAATACAGAAAAAATATGATATTCCATATCCTGAACAGCTAAGAAAAAATATAATAACCAAAAATATGAAAATGCTAAGTGGTGTTTTACCGTCTTATGATAAGCAAATTAAAAAGGCTGTACAGCGTAATGATATTGTAAGTATATGCCACAGAACAACTGCTTATATGGAAAGCTACTTTGATATTATTTTTGCACTTAATAGAATGACACACCCAGGAGAAAAAAGACTTGTAGATATCTGCAAAAATAAATGTAGTCTTTTGCCAAAGGATTTTGAAAGCAATATAACAAGGCTTTATCAGAATATGTATGTAGACTATGACTTTGCAGTGCTTGAAGAAATGTATACAAATTTAAAAGAGCTTGTTGATGCCAATTTTTAATGCCTTTACATTATGAATGAAAATTCATATAAAAATGGTGGCAATTTATCTTAAAAAATGTTAAAATAGATTGTATTGCAAAGGGGTGACAGCTATGAACGATAATTTGAAATCAGGTTCTATACAAGCACTTGAAAATGCTATGAAGAACAGCAGATTACCACACGGTATAGTGCTTGAGAGTACCCAGCCACAGCTGTTACAGCAATATATAAAAAAATTAAGTAAATGGGCTGTTTGTAAAGAAAGCAATAAGCCGTGCAACGCTTGCAGTCAGTGCAAAAAGGTAGAAACTGAGAACCACCCCGATATCTACACAGCACAGCTTGCAGGAAAAACAGAGGTAGTAAACGTAGACGAGATAAGAAAAATCTGTAATGATGCTTATATAAAGCCTAACGAGGCAACAACAAAGGTCTATATAATACCCAATGCCGACAAAATGCAGATACAGGCACAAAATGCCTTTTTAAAGGTGCTTGAGGAGCCACCACAGAATATATTATTTATACTGTGCTGTACCTCTGCA
>JAXJQK010000084.1:0-30610 GCA_036311185.1 Acutalibacteraceae bacterium
CACAAATACAGTATGGTAAGGATGTAAGCACCTATCTTCCTTGGTCAGAGCAGATACCTGAATATTGTAAGTTGAAAAAGCCTCAGCAGAAGTAATGTGCTGAGGCTTTTATGCGTGCTTGAGTTGACGCTTACGTAGCTGGGTTGACACTTACATATTGCGAATCGAAAAAAAGCCAGCAAAAAACAATACAAATTTATTTTTTTGCTGGCTTTGAATGTTTATATACATCAAATTTTATATTTGTATCAATTTATATTAAATGCAAAGTCAGATATCAGTTGTTTGAATTGTACACAATAGTCTGATGATAACATTTTGCTAGGCACATGATCTTTATAATCAATATGATTGATATCATTACGATTATCGTATTTTCCAATTTCTTCATCTTTTAATGTAGTTGTAAAAATTATTTGATTTTTCAATTCCTTATATTTATTAATAACAACATTCTCTTTCCCTGTAGACAAATCTTCTGCTCTAAACGAATCTATTATAATTGGCCAATTGTGACCTAATACTTTTTGAAGAGCATATATTTTAACCAAATGAAAAATTGTATCCTCACTACCTGAAAAAATTTCATCTTTTTTTGTGAACAATCCTTCAAATACTAGATTGCCATTTGGGTCTATCTCTTTATAAAAGGTGTTCATCTCATATAGAATATTTGACAATTCAGTTTGCCTCTTAATTTTAGTTTCTTCTGTTGAAGACTCAGAAATACTCAACTTACTTTGAAGTGTACCAATTTCTTGATCTATTTCCAAGATTCTTTTTTCAGCATCTGAAGCGGAGAAAACTTGTTCTTTGAATTCAAGAAGTGTTTCTATTGTTATTTCCTTATCATCCATCAAAACATGGAGCTTTTCTTGTTCTTTTGCAATTAAGCTATCATATTTTTCTATTTCTTCTACATATGATTCAATTTTTTCATTGATAGAATTAATAATTTCTGTTCTCATCTCAATTGTAGATACATCAAAAACATATGATTGTCTCTTAGTTGAAGTAGAATAGGAAATATTTTTAGAATTACAATCCATACATTTTAGTTCTCCAACTTCAATATTCCTGTTAAGAGACCTTAGTTCTTTTATTGTATTTACCCATTTTGATTTTCTATTTGCAGTCAAGTTTCTAGCTTTTCGGAATTCTGTTATCTTAGAGTTTATTTTATTAATTTGAGATAATTTACTTTCAAAAGCAACGCGGTCACTCACTGTACTCAAATATTGCACAGGGGCTTTTTTTGATAAAAGTATTTTATATCTCTTAAGCAACGACTTCTTTTCATCCTTCAAAGAATCCAACTTTGTTTTAATTTGCTCAATTTCATCTAAATCTAATTTATAGTCATTTAAATCCAATATACTATATAACATTTCCTCGAAATCTTTTTTATTATACAATCCAGAATGCGAAATATTAGATGTATCCTTTTTATCCTGTCCCACAAAAAATATTTGAAAAAATAATACTGGATCAACAATCTTAGAAATTTGATTTTTGACTATCTGAGGAAGTTTTAAAATATATTTTGACCAATATCGCTTTAACTCTGATACACTATTCAAAAGCATTAATTTATTACTATCAATAAGAGCAAAATCATCACCATAGCGACATATTTTAAAAAGTTTTTCTTTAACTTCAAACTCTACATAGTAATAATATTTTTTATACTCGAAAGAAGTAGGGAATGCAGGCTCATTACCGATTGCATACATCATAGATTGTACAATTATAGTTTTTCCCTTATTATTATCATCACTAGAAATAATATTTAACCCAGACTCAAAATTTTCTTCAACAAAAGCTTCCATACTATTACCAACAGCAACTTTCTTTATAATCATCATTGTATACCATCCTTTATTTGTGAAATAAAATATTTTAGTGAAAACACATCAAAATCCCTAGCGTTATTCCTAATCTCTTTATCAACCTTATCAAATATTCCATTAACATTTAGTTTTGGGTTACTTAAAATAATATTATATATATTTTCCAACAATGCCCAAAATGTCTCTGCGGAATTCTTATTAAATAGTGCCTTTAATAAAGATGTTTGGCACTCATGTATAAAATCACTTTCGTGTTCTGGAGGGCAGTTCTTTAACACTGGTAAAAAAGATATGGGAACTCCTTGTTCTATAGGATTTCTGTTTATTATTCGTTGCAACGCTAATAAACGTACCTCTGTTGCTGTAAGATGTCTAAAATATTTTAAAGATTCGTCTTTCGTTTCTATTACAACTCCTTCTACAACTTGTACATTTTTTTTGCTAGCCTGCTTATCACGTATCTCATTAAATATTGCCTCCAAAACTTTTTCTTCAGAAACCAAACTAGGATGTTCCTTTACAATAGATCTTACATATTCGCTCGGTTTTTTATTATCGACTACAAACTTTACCTTACCTAAAAATTCTCCAATGTTTTCTTCTGTAATATCTATATCTCTAATGTATTTCTTTTTTTTAGACTCTTCTATTAGTCCTTCCTTCATTTTTTGTATAGCAGACTCTTTTATATTTTCGATACCAAATGAATTGATACTATCATTAATTCTAACAGTACTAGAAACACCGCCAACAAATAATATATAATCAGCAAAATCAAAATCACTCATATAATTTTTAAATAATGTCACTAATTCTTTTCCTAATTCTTTTGGCGAATTTTCTTTTGCACCTTTGGACTGTATGTCCCACAATTTGTCCGAATATTTATCCATTCCTGTCAAATCGTTAAAGAAATCAACAATAAAGTAATATATTTCGTCACTATCTTTTCTTAAATTCATCAAATACAACAAAGCCTTAGTTTCTGTTTCAGCTCCAGTTTTTCTAGTTTTTTCTGATGATGCCACAGTGTATGACATTACAGTCCCTTCTCTCTGATTTCATATTATCTAGTACTATTCTTAGAGTAATCATACCAACACAAAAAAAACAAACATTATTTATTCATAATATTGACAGCTACAGTTTATGATCTAGTATATCTCTAAAATTAAGTACTTGCAATTTTTAATTACAGCAATATGTTACATTTGTTTTTCATTTTAATATGTGATATATAAAAAATTGATATTATCATCATGTTGATAATAAATAATTGTAAGCCTGCACTTAAGCACGCCTACACAAACTCCTTATAATGGAATATAATTCTCATTACAAGGAGAAGAACTAAGTACACTTAGATTACCACTTTCACTTGCGTATGGCAATATTTTTTTACTTAGATTTATTCAAACATAATATTCAAATATATATGTTAACTCTTACTTTGTAGAAATTTTTCGATGATTTTTTATTTAACGCCTACCTATACACCATAAAACTCATCATAAAAAATTCTCGATAGAATTTGAATTTTTATGGCTCGATACCAAGCATCATTTTTATATATTCTCTCAAATATTTAAAGGGAAATGGTGTAATTGTCAATTGTCCGTTATGAACAAAGGTGAGATTCATTAGTGGTAACAAATCTTCAAACATTAGTATAGAATCCTCAAATGGTTCAATTTTTCTTATGTTTGCGGCTCTATTGATTAAACACCGCATTCCGTTACCAATCGTTCCTACAAAATAATATTCAGAATTACTAATGTTAAACATTTTAATATCCAAACATGATGAAAGCAATTCATCACGTTTTTCTTTACTACGTAACTTTGTATTACCATTGGAAAGTTCTTTTTTTATGCTCTGTATTTCTGGAATGGTAAACCACCCTGTATCTTTTATCACATTGATATTACCAGAAGCATCTCTAATAACACCATGTATTTTCTTAGAATTAATTTTTGCATTCTCAAAAACTTCAACACATTGATTATATCGGTTAGCTTCAAACAAATTAAGAGATTGTTCAGAAATATTGAAAGAGCCATCGGGGTGAATGGTCATAAAAATATATTTTACATTTTCATCAAATGTCACTTCAACACCAAAATCAATATCTTCTTTTAAACCCAACATTCCCCAATTAAAAAGGGATATTCTTTGTTTAGTTAAATCATCTTTAATTAAAAGCTCGTGTATTACAGTTGAAATTGCGAATTCACTGTATTCAGAAAAATCTTCAAAAGTGATATGCTGAACAGCAACATCGTCAAATATTTGATAAGGATCATCTTCTCCTATATAATAAGCCGAGTTATGTATTAACCTAATATTAAGATGATTTTTAGATATTCTTTTTCCACAGCTCGCTTTTATACCGTATTTTGAAAAAAGCAAATCTCTTATTTTTTTACATAAGATTTTAGAATATTCATCATCAATACAATCAACTATTTTTATTGACTTAGCACTTAATAAATCTGCAATTACTTGTTTATTTTCATTTGCTACCGTACGAGTATAATCTAAGGCTTTATAATTTGAAATACTTTCGAACTCAAGGTTAGCGATGTTGAAAAATTTTTCATTAAAATTTTCTAACACAGTTGCAAGTACTCCAATTTTACTTTGATTGAAATGTTCAATATTTTGAATATCCAAAAATGGAATTTCAGTTTTTTGGTTTTTTATTTGACGCATTATAAAAGAGTTCCCTATATCATCACTTAACCTTCTTCTTAATGTGTTATGTGCCGAAAAAACATATTTAGGATATTCATCAAAGCTTTTGTTTTTAAATTCTATTTTTTTTCGCAAAAGTTCAGAGGTAAATGTATGTACTTCCAAATTCAAACGAAATTGAGGTGATATTTTCACTTCTAAACAAGGAACTTTTAAAATTACATCCTTTTCACCTTTTCTGCCTCTAACCAACCACTTGGGATGAAAACAGTACAAATGACCAGTAAGGTTATTAAATTTTAGCAAAGAAGTTTCATAATTTCCTAAGCTATTAAGCATAAGTTGAAATACTATATCTAATTTCAATGTATCAACGCATATTTGTAAAATAACAATGTAGTTAGCACCATCTGATTTTGATATCGCTTCTTTCAACAATGACATATTTCTGCTACTGCGGTGCATCAAAACGAAAATTTCTTTTCCCGACTTAAAAAGCACAGAACAAACAGACTTGTTTAAGAGTGGAGCATCAATGATATATGCACCCTTTTTAAAATATTTCTCTGATGTACGAATACAAAAAACATCATATTTCTTAGTGAATTCTTCTTTGTTAAGTTTATATTTTAGCTGATTTGTTTTAATTGGAACACTCATTTATACACCTCCTTATCTCATCCCACGCTTTGAAATTGTGAGTAAGCGTTGTTTTTTCAGTTAACAATGACGGAATTTCAATAATCGTTAAATCATCCCTTTCCATACGATGTATTTCCCATTCTTTTTCTGAAACAATGTTTGCTATAATAACAAATCTACAACTACATTTAGCTGCTTTGCTTTCAATTTTATTTAACATATCTTCATCTTTAAAAATAGTAGTTTCATGCCAGTTCTTAAAATCAAGATAAATCGGGAAATTGACTAATTTATAGTCAAATAATTCAAATAGGTTTGGATCGCTGATTTCCTCCATTTCTAGTTTCAAAACATACCAAAACAAATATCTGCCAACAACTTCTCCCAATGCACCTTTATATATATTGTTGAACAAAGCTGGAGACATAATATAATCATTTGTTTTAAAATGTGTTGCCCAACCTTTTTTAATAAAAAAGGTTTTAATTTCTGGAATACTCATTAATATATTAAGTTTTGACGCAACATCTGAAACTTCTAAATTAAAATTTTTGCGTTTGGTAAAGCTTATTTCAATATTGTTGTAATCCTCCTCTTGTCTATAAAACAAATGATTATTTTTCTCTGGGATTTCAACATAAAAATTCTTTGCAATAAAATTTTTCGATAACTGCTCAGCATCCATTGTTGGTGCTCTTAAAACAAGCTCACGTAATTGTTGCCATTTTACTATCCTATCGTCAGTCCAATCCTCTCTTAACATATTGTTGATAAATTTATTTACTCTTACAGATAAAAGAGAGGCTCTATTTTCAAAAGAAGCTTCCTCTATCTGCGTACTAGATTGCTCTTTAATTTTATCCAATAAAGCAATAAATTCCTTATTCAATAACCTGTCATTCAAGACAGAAGGGTCGATATTTTCTGCAATACGATCGTCGGCAAAAACATAAATGTTTTTTCTTTTCTGATTAGTACGACAAATACGTCCAATCGCTTGAATAATCGTTCTTGTAGAAAGAAGAACAACACTCTTGCTATTATAAATATTTTGAGCATATGGTAGTTGATAGGTATTGCCAGTTACATAGCAACGAAAAGCGCGCTTAATATGTTGAAATGCATCATACATAGAAAGTTCAGATGTTTCTTGAAAAAACTCTGTATGATACAAATATTTCACAAACTCTTCTTCAGAAAGATTGTTACCTAAATTTACTAAAAGATGAGTAGGTTTATCTAAATAGATAGCATCAAAATCCTTTTCGCCACGAGAAGGGCGATCATTGATTTTTAATAATTCCTTTTCTAATCCACGTGGTATCTTATATTGTAAATTTTGTCCTGCACCAATTGTTTGATAAACTGAAATGATGAACAATTTTTTTCCTTCTGAAAGTTTACGAGTTATTTCATCTTTTTTTATATCATATTCATCTCCATCTAACTGATAAACCGAACCTTGAATAGTTATACTTGCATTATTTTCGGCAATAATATACTTGAAAATTTCATCAAGAACATCTTTGTTAAGATATCTATCTCCTTTTCTCGGATGTTTTGTAAGTACACAAAGGAAAGATTGTATATCGTTATGTATTACAAACTGCTTGTATGCTAAAGCAATTCTAATGTAGCGTTCTTTATGATAGTTGTCTTTGTTCTCTGGTAATTCACGCTCAATTCGCTCAAAAATCATTTCCGCTATTTCAGACGAATTAAACACTTTTTTCCAAGTAGAAATAGAATAGTTATCTCCGACATTTCCTCCTAAAAGCTCAACATTTATTGAAATGTTATCATATCCACAAAGTGAATTTGAAAAATCATTACTCAAACGAGTTTTATCAGATTCGCTTGGTAATGAAAATGCTGCTTGCATTTTTGATTGGAGATAATCTAAATCATAATTACCAATAACTGTAGGAAGAGTAGCTGTTGCTGATATACCTATAACTTTTGCCTTTTCACAAAAACGAAGTAGAATTTTTTCAGGAGTAGTTTGAAAAGAACACATCATAATTTTTGATTGCATATCATGAACAGCATCATCTTCAAACGAATAAAATCTGAACCCGTTTTCATAAAAAGAAAGGTCAAAATCGGATTTTTCTATATCACCTTTTACTTTATGCGAAGAAATTAATATTTGCGATGTTATGTGATCAATATAAGTGGAGTTAAGTCTAAACTCTGCTAAAACAGAACGTATAGCTGATTCAATAGTAAATTCATCATCAGCACTTTGTTTACGCTCGGCTTTGCATTGCATATAGTTGATTGCAAGTATATTCACACCAATTTGAAAATACTTAATAAAACCTCGTACTTTACCAAGCATAACTTGGATATTATTCTTTTCATTATTAGGTTTATAAGGAGAAAAACAAATCGCATTTATACGCTTTTTTTCATCGCTTACAGTCTTAATATAAGAATTATTCCCATCTAAAATAGAATGGAATTGATGATCTTGAAACAAGAAGTTTTTCGTAGTATCTGCCACATCTGATAATGTTCTATGGCTAAACTGTAGCGTGTAGTTATCATATATTAAATCGGCTTTATCCCGAATACCATCTATTATAGATTGTAAAGTTTGATTTTTATATTTACTATCTTTTCTCTGTTTAGATGGTGTAGTGAGTGCAGCAGGAAACTCATTAGTATGCAAAGCGGAATAAATATCCTTGAACAGTTCTATATAGTCTATTTTTTCTCTCAATCCGTTTTGGATTATGTTTTTTAATAGAGTTTCCTTTGTTGCATCAAACTCATCAATAAAGATAGTTGCATTATCAATAATATCAGTATTATAGAACATATATGAAGGTTCTACAATCGTAGCATTTCTTGCCAAAAACTTATCCATACTCATAAAAATAATTTGTTTATCACGAGTAAATACAGCAGGATACAGTTTTCCTAGCCATTGCCATTTTTTATTTGTTTTTATCGCATAAATACGTTCATTTACCGTTGAAAATTCTTTCACTAACATTGATTGTAATAATCTTCTAAAATTTGGTTCAGATTTGCTACGAAGATTATCCTTTATACTTCCAATAAATCCACGCAAATCTGCTTTGTTTATATTTTTTTGATTTTGCAAGAACTTAACATCTTGCACAAAAGATTTATATTCATCTGTCTTTTTTATTTCACTAGGAATTTCATCAATTATTTCATTAGTAAGATTATCAATTACGCAATCCGAGTTTGCATCTATAAAGAGAAATTTATCCTTAAACTTATCTAATTGCCCTGCTTGTACAAACCAAGCTCTAAGGTCTTCAATAGGAAGATTTTTCTTTAATGTTGTTATAAAGAAAAATCGTTTCTTATTATTCGATTCATTTAAAGATGCTTCGTAGATATATTTGAGGACAGAGTATGTCTTACCGTATCCAGTTGGCATATCTAGTAAAAATAAGCCATTCGTAGTGCCATTATTACAGTAATTCTTAATTGCAGTATACATCGCAATCCTCCCAAATAATTAATTTATGCTAAACATATTATAATAATTGTGTCTTTTACTTAGATTTAATAAGTAAGAACATAACAAGTATACGTTTTTTAAATATTAAATGTTTACTCTACTAATAAGATAGCATTTTTACGCTAGTTTTATTTTTTGTTCGTAATGCAAAATTCCTTTTTACGTAAATTATATTTCACAGAAAAAATTGATACGCATTTTTGGGTTGAAAGTTATCTGTTTTTTCACACCTAGTTTTCGACATGCAACCTATCCTTAATTAGTAATTCTAAAAACTTTTTGTTTTAGTGTCTACTTTAAGGCGGTTTTTGCTTATAAATATCTAATATTAATATTTACTGTGAGTTTAGCCATTCTCATTCTAAACCTTATTCATTATTGTAAGTAAGGTTTGATAACTATCAACATCGTGATATTTTACATTGCTTGTGGATATCTCATTAAAGAGTTTCTTTGCACAAGATATTTTTGCTTGTTCAATAGGTCTCAGATTAAGACTCTCCATCGTACCTTTTGTTTCAGCTATAAAGTAAATATGTTTAACTGTACCCTCGTTGAATGCTATTGCCCAGTCAGGCGAATAATTACCAACAGGGGTAGGAATATGGAAGCCTTTTGGAAGTTTAGCATATACACAAACTTCTTCTGCTGTATCTAAATCTTCAACGAATTTTCTTTCTATACTCTTTTCTGCTGAACCATCGGTGAAAACATAATCTTGAATTGCCTTTTTAGCATAGAATGCTTTTTCAAAACTCTGACTACTTTTTTCAGCGGTAAAGATATCATTATCATATTTTCCACTGGTCTGGTCATAAGAAATGTGGTCCACAATCATTGTTGCTTTCTGCTCGTTGATAAGTTTAACTACTTTAGATATAAATTCCTCCGGATTATACTTAAACATAAATATCTTCTTTTCGCTTAATCCAGACAGTATTTTAGCAACAGTTTTACGGGTAAGCACAGTACCTTCAGCTATCTTACCTATCAAATCATACTTTATTCTGCTAGTTTCAGAATGTTTAAGAGTCTGAGTTCTTGTTTTGGAAGTTTTAAAAGCATCTCCACGCTCAATTTCGTGCTCGCTTAGTTGGCTTTTTTGCTCACCTATTGAAGTTGTATATTGCAGTTGGGATACAATCAATTTTTCTTCAATGTGTGCTATTGCTTTCTTGATAAGCTCATCGCTATCAAACTCAACTGTATAAGCGTACATATGATTAATCTGATTCCATAAAGCTTGGAATTCCTTCTTATGAAAGTTATCGTTAAGAGGGTTATCTTTAACTTTGGTTTCGTGTGCATTGTTGATCATTTCATTAAGCACACGCTCGTCAAATATTGCTTGTACTAATTTGTGAACGCCTTCACTCATCGAAGCAATATCATCAGGTAATGGAGCTAACATTCCTGTAGCTGAATCGTTATGGTACTTATCTGTAACCTTTCTATCCATATCCACATAACCATTGGAGATAAGATAGAACTCAATTTTATCAGCAGTTTTATCATCAATTTGTATCTGTACACCATCTACAGGTACAAACTTTCCTTTGAAATATTCTTTGGTAGCTCTGAGTGGTCTGTCATAAAGCATTTCCTTAATATCAGTTTGCAAAGCTGATACAAAACCTTTATAACTTTCATTTGCAATAACAGTAAGCACATTGATATCATGTACACTTTCACCACAAGTTTGAACATCCATACGATTACCAGATTGGTTAACACAAAGACGGAGTCCTCGACCTACTTCTTGCCTTTTTGCAGTAGTACTATCACTGTGTCTTAATGTGCAAATCTGGAAAACATTAGGATTGTCCCAACCCTCTCTAAGTGCAGAGTGTGAAAAAATAAATCTTGTTGGTTCATCAAAACTCAAAAGTCGTTCTTTATTCTTTAAGATAAGATCGTAAGCAGAAACATCATCAGAAAGAGAATTTTCTTTAACTTTTGTTGTTTCTTTTCCGTTCTTTGCATTATTTACACTTCTGCCTGTCTTCTTGTCAATGCTGAAATACCCCTTATGTATTGCAGTAATATCGCTACATGTGGTTTTGAGATACTCTTGATACTCTGTGTTGTATAAAGTGATATTTTCATTTAATATACTTAAATATTCCTCTTCAAATATTTTTCCGTATTCACCGAGAATCTCATTACCATTTTCATCGTACTGACGATATTTTGCAACTTCATCAATAAAGAAAAGCGAAAGTGTTTTAATACCTTTATCAAAGAGCTTTTTTTCTTTTTCGAAATGAGAAAGAATAGTTTCTCTTATCTGAATACGACGCATATCTTTCTCAGAAACATCTCCAACTACATCACCTATAGAGATAACATCGCCGTTTGTGAATGTAACTGTATTGCGAAGAGGGTCAATTTCAGATATGGTGTATCCTTTGTATTGTTCCATTTCTTGTGACACATAAAACAAGTTATCTCCAACACCTAAAATACGAGTTTCTCTGTTAATACTCTTATTATAGGCGATTTCTAATTCTATTTTTGCCATAGGAGGCTTTTTAGGGGATATAACAATGGTTTCAAGGAATAGATACTTGTCTGTTCCCCTAAAGTTCTTAACCTCAAAACCTTTAACCTCAATCTTCTTTACTAATCTTTCATTAAAAGCATCTAAGGCATCGAGTACATACACAAGGTTATGCTGTGTTTTATGTGTTGCTGAATAGTTAAGACTGAATAATGGGTTAAAGTTTTTTAGAGCACTCTGTGTAACTGCTCCACCCATTTTCTGTGGTTCGTCCAAAATGATGATAGGACGGTTAGCCTTAATAACATCAATAGGGCGTCGAGATGCGAACTCATCTCTTTTAGAATAGATAATTCTAGACTCTTTACTTCTGCCACCTTCTTTAAGTGATGTCGCAAAAGCTTGAGTATTAATTATCATAACATTAATACCTGAGCTTGAAGAAAAACTGTCTAGCTGGTTAAGGTTAGAGCTATTATAAACAAAGAATCTTGCCTTTTTACCATAATGCTCCATAAAGTGTTCAGCAGTAATTTCAAAAGACTTTTTAACACCTTCACGGATAGCAATAGATGGTACAACTACAATAAACTTACTCCAGCCATATCTCTTATTGAGTTCAAACATAGTCTTTATATACACATAAGTTTTACCAGTACCAGTTTCCATCTCAATATCAAGAGAACATCTTCCAAGTCCTTTTACAAGGCTTGGCGACATTTTTATATTGCGTTCGTTCTGTAATTGCTGAATATTTTTTAGTAGCTGTTCATCAGAAAGTTCAACCAACGCATTTTTATATCCAGTGTCATCAAGTAAAACCTCGCCACTCTCAATTTCCTCATAAGTATATTGACTTAATTGCTCAAAAGATAGCATATTATCCAGCTTTTGAGATTTGGCATTACCCAAATCTCTTATATAATTAACTTTGTCATGATGACCTTGTCCCGTAAATACACGGGCAACTGCCTCAACGGCATCGGTCTGATATTGTTGAATTTTAAAATTAAATTTCAAATCAATTCATAATTCATAATGCAGAATTAATAATTCACAATTTATAATTCATAATGCATAATGAATTATTCAACCCCCTTTCTACTTGATTTTACAATAGATGTAAGTAGTTTTATAAGTTCTATACAATCTTCATAAATGCTTTCAAATTGCTGTTTAGAAATATACTCTGTTTCAAAAAGCAATTCTAACCAATATTCTGTTTCAGAGGCTTCTTTTAACGCTATATTCATCTTTGCAGAAAAATCAGCTTTGCTTTGTCCACGAATTGCCTCTTTTACATTCGCACCAATACTGGTTCCACTACGCAAAACCTGTTTTGATAAAACAAATTCTTTCTTTTCATCAGATAAATACTTATATAGCTTGATAATCCTAACTGCAAAATTTTTACTTTTATCAACTACAATATTATCTGTTTTCATTAAACTTCCTCCATAATCAATTATGCATTGTGAATTATGCATTATAAATTATCAAAGTACCTTCCTTACTGTGTCAGGGCTGTATGTTGCAAAGATTTGCTCAAAATTTGTTGCAACGCTGTCAGATGCCATAGAGCTATCTCTCATAACAAAATAATAAGGTTCTTGTTGTGCAATAGCTTTTATAGTTTCTTCTGTTACATTATCATCAAAGCAAGCGATTAGGTAATTTCCAGCAACATTGAATACCTTTTTGCCAGCTATAGTGCTTTCTTCAATTTTGCTTGATAATAGAACACCAAGGTCAAGCATAACCTGAAATAGTAAATCCTCTGGAGTACGGTCTTCTTTAATATTGTCTGCAAGAGTTTCAAAAAGTGAAAAATCATACTCGGCTGGGTTATAGTAAACATCTTTCATATTGGTACTATCAAGTTTAAGCACACGAAAACCAGTGTCAATGTTAGCGGTAGTCATAGGACTATCTTTTTTTATTTTAGCGCCAGCACGACGAATACGCTCTTTGCCAATTTCACATATATTTTTGTATCCAGCTTTGTAGGCTTCAGACTTTTCAGCAGTTTCTTCTGGTAGCTGTACCATAATAAACTTACGGTTGCCACCATCTTCAACGTTTAACTGCATTACTGCATGAGCAGTTGTGGCAGAGCCAGAAAAGAAATCGAGAATGTAATCTTCTTTTTTAGTTCCTATTGATACTAAATGTTTTATCAATAATATTGGTTTAGGATAGCTAAATGGATTAGGTTGAAATAGGGATTTTATATCATCATTACCACTTTCCGTTCTACCATATACACTATCTACTAAGAGACTACGAGGGGTAACACCTTCTGGTCTATAATATTTGGTATAAACCTTATCATTCTTGAAAACCAAATCACTATATTGTTTTTCAACTTTATTTTTACTCCATCTCCAACACGATTGCTTTCCCTTTACAATACGAGGTAAATATTTCTTGCCATCTGGACCTATAATCTCAAACACTAAAGATTGACTAAATTGTATCGATGTTTTATCTAGTGTTATCAAACCATAATCACCCTTTTCGTCAGAAAAAGGATACAGTGCATCGTCTAACTTATAATTTTTATCTAAACCTAAAGAAAACATATTGATATTTTTAGCAAAACATAAAACATATTCGTGTTCTGCTACAACAAAACTTGAATCATTTCCACCACCTTGCTTCTTTTTCCAAATAAACTGTGCCACAAAATTACATTCACCTAATATTTCATCACAAATCTTTCGTAGATTTTCAATTTCATTATCATCTATACTAATAAATAAGACACCATCAGCCGTCAATAAATCTTTTGCAAGTTTAATTCTAGAATAAATCATATTCAACCATTCAGTATGAAATCTACCATTGCTTTCTGTGTTCTGAATAAGGCGATTACCTTCTTCATCAAACTGTCCACTATTAGCAAGGTACTCGTCTGCACTTTCAGCAAAATCATCGTTATAAACAAAGTCATTGCCTGTATTATAAGGTGGGTCTATGTAAATCATTTTGATTTTGCCTAGATAGGTTTCTTGCAAAAGCTTTAGCACATCAAGGTTATCGCCCTCGATGTAGAGGTTCTCAGTGTTATCAAAATCAACACTTTCTTCACGACAAGGACGGAGTGTTTTTGCTATAGGTGAATTAGCACGCAATATAGAATTTTTCTTGTCGGGCCATGTAAACTGATATCTTTCTTCGTTACCCTCTACAATAACAGAAGAAAGCTCTTGTTTAAGAACATCAAAGTCAACGGCATATTCAATTTCGCCTTTATCATTCTTTCTCTCTGTAATGCAATTAGGAAACATTTCCCCAATTTTCTTTATATTTTCATCAACTTTGTTTATGCTGTGCATTTTAAGTTTGTCCATTAATTATTCCTCCATATTTCGTATTACTTGAGCTTGTTTTGATAATAGATTTATAATAGAAAGAAGATATTTTTTAGTTCCTTGCTCAATAGTAATATTTCCTATTGTTTTTCCGAATCTGCTACCATTATAATTTACATTAAATAATGCAGCATACAATTCCTCAAGTTTGTTTTTATGTGTAACTAATGTGTATTCAGCAGATGGCTCTCCATCATATCTTTCTCCATTTGACAGTAGCTCTTTAAAATAGTATTTGCCAATTTCACCATTACCTAACAATTCTATCAAAGGAGAATTATCTTTTCCAGCTATAAAATTATTATACATATTAATATCATGTATAAGTAAACCTATTAAAATTGGTGTTAAACAGTGTAAACAAAACTCATATCCAATATCTTCCGAAAAACCATGACCACTGCTATTGTGTGCAAAATGATATGATGTCATTTTTACATATCTTACATATTTAGAAATATCTCTAAGTTGAAAATTATACCTGCTGATAATTTCAGTGCAAATTTCATCAAAAATATAACGAGTATTTTGGAAATCAATACTACTTAAATATTTTTGCATATCAGGTTCTGGTAATGGTGTTTTTAAATCGAAAAATCTGTCTAAATACCTGTAAGCGTTAAAATTTTCCCCATAAACACACTTTACAGAAGATTGCAATTCTTCCAAGTTTGTTGAAAAAACAAATAATATCTTATCATTGTTAAAGTAATGCTTTATTCTTTCTAACACTTTAACTGCATATGTAGGTTTACATCTATCCAATTCGTCAATAAAGACAATAATTTTATCAGCTCTCTCTGTTGGGATTTTATCAAGAAATTCATCAACTTTTCTTTTTAAATTTCTTGTTTTTATAATATTTTTTAAATTATCGTCTGATTCTATTGATTTTATAAGACTGTATATACCTTTGATGTTAAATGTGTCAGCAAAAGCTTTTAATATTTCAATATAATCTATGTTTACATCACTAAAATCACCTTCATTATCCAAGGTTGATATAATCTCAAAAACAAGCGATAATACTGGATCATCATCATTATCATATTTCCAAGCATCATAATATATAGGTAAATAGGGCTTTTCTATCTCTGATATACCTATTTTGCTACATAAACTTTTATAACAATGACAAACTTTTGCTACTTCATCTTCATTAAATTCACTTTCTAAAAATTGATTATACACCTCTAGTATCATCTTAACCTGTTTTACGAAAAATGTTTTTCCGCTACCCCAAGGACTATTGAGTGCAATTGAATTGCATTCATCTAAAGATTCTATTAATGATATAAAATAAGCAATATCAGTATTTCTTCCAATGCTATCATCAAGAAATGTTTTTAATACATTTTCTGCTGTTGGTTGTAATTCTATTTTTCTCATATTACAATTAACTCTTTTCTTAATTTATTTATCTGTTGCACTAATTCAAACTTTTTTCTTGGTTGTTTTTCTTTTCTTGCCTGTTTTTCAAGACGGGCAATTTCTTTTTCTAGCTTTGCTTTTTGTTCATCTAATGCTATCTGTTCGTCTAAAGTATTATTTTGTTCAACAACAATACTTCCAACTTGAGCTATGATGTTTTCCCATACTGTATCAAGATTTAAGCCTTTGACTTCTATACTACAGTTTTCTGATGCCTGCCATTCATTTTGTATAAGCTTGTTGTGATATATTGCAAGCTTGCTTTCCTCGTCACACTCCAAAACTAAAATCATATTTTGATTTACTAGTTTAGAAATAAGAATGATATTGTTTTTATTAAAATCCTTATGCTTAAGCAAAACAGATACAACATAAATACACGAAACTATTTTTCCCTTATCAAGATTCATCGTTGAAGGCGATATTTGTCCTACAATATTTATCGTTGAAACATCATTATCAAAGTTTGTTTGAGCATTTTTATCCAAATTAAATTTCTTGAAAATTGCTTGCTTATAAATTCTCTTTTTTAATTCGGTTGACTTAGGTAGATTAAGCATAATTATCACCCTTTCTTTACACTATTTGTATCATTAATTATGTAATTAATTTGAATACTGGATAATCTTACAAGGAATATTTTCTCTTCTAGCACACTCAATCATATTGCGGGTGCCTGATGATTTGTTATCCCAAAACACTATAACTGCATCTGCATATTCAGCCATTTGCAAATTTCTTTTTGGTCCGGCTGCATTTCCATATTTATCCCAATCTGCTGGGAATTTCTTGATGTTTAAGCCTTTCTGTTTAGCATATTGCTCACCAAGACTATCTGCACCTGTTGCACAGCCACTTACAATAGTTACATTATGTGTTTTTATTTTATCTTTAAGGTATTCATCAAGCTCTGCTGATAACAATGAGTAATCATCAAAGTCTCTGCAACCAGCTACTACAAGTTTAAAATCAGATTTAGTCGTGGTTTTTATTTCTCCATTTTTGACAACAAGAAAACAGATAAGCTCAAAATCATCTAAACCGTTAATCTCGTTTTCGAAAAAGTCAACTGCTTCTCCACTCAGGAATCTATCTATATCATTTTCATCCTTTACTTCTATGATTGATGATATAGAGTCTCCTAACAACTCCGAGAATTTATCCATCTTTTTGCCGTCTTTAGTTTCTTTGTTGAATTTTTTATACAATTCTGGTATAGGCTGAGTTTTTCCTTTACAAATCAAACGCATTTTATCAAGCATTTGCTTAGGGGAGAGATGATCGCAAATAACTTCACCGTCATTGCTAATATAAACCATATAGAATGGATGGAGTCTGTTTTGATTATCAATATTTACACTATTATAACGATTTTTCAAAACATAGATAACTCCCTCTGGAGCATCTTCACTTGCTGGTGCAACAGAATGTAATCCATATGGTGTTTTATCAAGTTCTGGATGATTTTTAATATATTCAAGCAAATCTAGTCTGAATTCATTAAGTCCTAAGTCCATAATAGAAATACCACTAGACATTTCTTCTATATCTACAACCTCATCCTGAAGCTTTTGTAGCTGTGCTTTTCGATATTCAAGGTCAATTTTATCCTCGTCGCTTAATAAATTATCATCACCTGTTGCTGTCATATCAACAATCTTCATTCTTGTTTCAACTTTTGCCTTTAAATTGATGTACTCATCAAGAGTTACATCGGGCCAGAAATTCACCAACTGAATTACACTGTTACGACTTCCTATACGGTCGATTCGTCCAAAACGCTGTATAATACGAACTGGGTTCCAATGAATATCATAGTTAATAAGATAATCACAATCCTGTAGATTTTGACCTTCTGAAATACAATCGGTAGCAATAAGAAAATCAATTTCGGTATTATCATTTGGCATTAATAATTTCTTGTCCTTTGAAATTGGTGAAAAACAAGTAAGCACAGTATTAAGGTCTTTAGATTTTAATTTAGCAGTTGTTTTTCCCTCTACCGAACCAGATATCATAGCAGTATTTAAACCAAATTTCTCTTGAACATAAGTGCTCACATTATCATAAAGATAGTTCGCTGTATCTGCAAATGCTGTAAAAATAATTATCTTCTTATTGTCCTCATTAATTGGGTTAGTAATCTTATTATCAATTACTTTTAGTAACTCCTGTAATTTAGAATCATATTCTGGTGTAATATCTTCTATCATCAGAGTAAGCAATTCTAGAACATCTGCATCTTTTTCAAGACTTTCTCTCCAAGATATGTAATCCATATCAGCTAAATCTATCTTAACCTTTTTTCCTATAGTAAAAAGATCATCAACATTTTGGTCTTCTAAATCAAAGTCCATCATACTAGATATATCAGTTAAATCCAGACTTACATTTGTATGTTTATCAAATTTATTGATTGTATCAATGGTATTCTTTATCAAATCTTTAATTCGAGTTAATGTAAGATTAAAAGAGTATACAGAGCTTTCCATACGCTTCATTAAATTTATCGCAGTAAGTCTACGAATACCTTGCTCACGATTTGCCTGAGTAAAGCCTATATTAACTTTATTGTCACCGTACAATGCTGCGTATTTCTCCATTTTACTATCTAAAATAAAGTGCGTTGGGGTATAGATAGTAAGTGTTAATAACATTAGTTGCTCAAAGATTTGATTATAGTTAATAGCCTCTTTAAGATTAGTTAAATGTGGTCTTAAAGATATAGGCTTTAATCTCATTGGAAATGTTCCAATATCTCTTGTATCGTAATATTTCTGGATATGCTTTCTTGAGCGTGCAATGGTTACGCTATCTAACACCTCAAAAAAGTCAAAATCAAGCATTTTTAAAAGATTATCAGTTGTTCTATCACAGACATCCCATTTACTCCAAGTGTTAAACGCTCTTTGAGCATTTTTAAATATCTCATCAATTGAACGGTTTGTTTTTAACTTTTCATCAATATAATCTGTATGTCCTTCGTACGCAAGTGCTAGCTGATTTTTTAAATCAAGGAATTTATTATTTACTGGTGTTGCTGACAACATTAAAACCTTTGTTTTAACTCCAGCACGGATAACTTTCTTCAATAATTTAACATAACGATTTTCTTTATCGTTCTCATCAGGATTTTCAATAATCTTTCCACCATTACGAAAATTATGAGATTCATCAATAACCACAAGATCATAATTACCCCAATTTAATCTATCTAAATCAAGACCGTTTGATTTACCACTTGTTCTACTCAAGTCGGTATGGTATAAAACATCATAACGCAGACGGTCTGAGGCTATTGGGTTATTAATATAGTTATCCTTATATGTATTCCAGTTGTTTGTTAATTTTTTAGGACATAGGACTAAAACAGATTTATTTCTATTTTCATAATACTTAATTACAGCAAGTGAAGTAAAGGTTTTACCAAGACCAACGCTATCTGCTAAAATACATCCATTGTATTTTTCAAGTTTATTGATAATCGCAAGAACAGCGTCTTTTTGAAAATTATAAAGTAAATTCCAAATTTTACTTTCTTTAAAGCCTGTTGCTTCATTTGGAAGTACATCTTCAGAAACATCTTCAAGAAACTCATTAAAAATATTATAAAGAGTTACAAAATAAATAAAATCTGGAGAGTTTTCGTTATAAGCTGCTGTGATACTCTCGATTACTTCGTCTGTTACATCTTGAAGTACTTCATCATTGTTCCAAATCTCATTAAAATCTCCAATTAACACTTTAGCTAGGCTAGTATCTTTTACTATTGTTGTACACATGGTATTTCCTTTTTCGCAACCAAGCTCAACTGTTGTAAACTCATTGATAGGAGTGTAACCTAAATCATCTACTACTATTTGTCCCTGAATAGTTTTATCACTGACATTAGATTTAAATACAACCTTTTTCTTAACCCATTCTGCACATTCTTTCGCAATAACTTTTTGTGTTAGTTCGTTTCTAAGTTTTATTTCAAACTCGGTACCATAAAGGCTTCTTTCGCGATTAAGGCGAGGTATATAAAACTCTCGTTTTTCTTTTTTAGTTTTTTCTGCAACAAATGTAGGGGAAGTGAATATAAAACGAAGCTCATCAATTTCAAGAAGCTCTTTTTTTAACTCTTGAAAGGCATAAATAGAAAAACACGCAGCAGCAATAGACAACTTACTACCTTCATGTATTTCAACGGATAAATCTTCCTTTAGTGTCTTTGTGATATTATTTATTACTTCCATAAGCTATTCTCCTATAAACTTTGATACAATGGTTTATATTAAATCTATCTGCTTTATCCCTAACACTTATATAAATATAAGTTTATCAAATCAAGTTCAGTGAAATTTTTTCATATTCACACAAATGCTTTCAGCTTTTTATAAACTATATGTTTTATGCAATTTATCTAAAATTGTCGTCTATATAAGAATAGTATAATATAAATTTGTCGTTTTTTCAACATTTAAGCATTGAATATGTGAATTATTTCATACATAAAAAACAAAACACAAACGCCCTCCACACCTACTCACACCTATATCTAAATAAACAATTAAGGTGATGAGTAAGCTAGAGGGCTTACAACTATGTTTTTTTATTGTGCGATAAGATATGTTCTTTTACAAAAATCATCCAAGAATAGAATTCATAGATTACTGTTTTAGATCTAATTTTCCTTAACAAATATCTTTCTTAAAAAGGTGTTTATTACTTATTTGCATAATCCTCCATCATAAATAGCTTACACAGGTAGTTTACTCCTGTTTTTGCTTTCTCTCTGTCAAGACTTGTAATTAATGCTTCATGAAACTTTCTTTTAGCATGAACCAAACAGGTACACAATGTTATGTTTTCTAATTTCTTATATCCAACATATCCGTCACAATACAGATATGCTCCAAACCCTCCTTTGAGTAATTTTTCAAAATATACACTACCAGATCCCATAGGTATATTCATACAACACAACAGATTATATGTTGTATTCCTCCTTCCTTAACAAGTCCTCACACATTTCATCAAATATTTAATTTTAAAGTTCGATAGTTATAATTGTTTTTCCTTTACTTTCAGCATAACGAACAGTTTTTCCTGTTCCACTTGGTTTACCATCCCAAACTGCTATAATATAGTCTGAATTATCAACCATATACTCGTTCCGTTTCTGCATACAGTCATTTGAATAATGTGTTTGCAACAAAGTTTCCTTATCACATTTGCTGACAATATCAAAATATCTGTCACGCAATGCCTTACTCCACTTAACATATTGGTTTTCGCAAGGAATTGCACATTCAAGAGTAATTTGAGGATACTTTTCTTTTAAGGCTAAAACAATCTCTGCTGAATAAATATCAACACCTAAAGCCATTCCAACTATGAAATGTGTTACTCCTTGCTTGATAATAAGATATTCCACTTTTTCTCTTATCTTCTGCTTAAGCAAAACACATCGTTCATCTGATTCATTAAAACCAAAAGGTAACTTCTGTGGTCTATGACCTGTAAAACAGCATATTTTTATAGTTTTCATTTTTATCCCCTTTTCATCGTTTAACAATTACTATAATCGTGTTACTGCTAGTATATCACATATTAAAGTCGTTAGTTATAAAAATAAGAGATAAAATAAAAAAATCTGTGAAAATCATTATGATAATCACAGACTTACTGAATATTTATTTCTTTGCGTTCTTTATCATTACTTCAACAACATCGAATATCTTTGATTGTTCTTCTAAACTCAATTGCTCAAGCTCGTCTGACAAGCGAGATGTTCTGTTTTTATAACCATTGTTAATTACTTCTGCAAACAAATCATCTGCTGTACAATCAAGACAATTCATAATCTCAACAAGAGGTTCAAGGGATATTTGATATACTCCACGCTCTATCGCTGAAAGATAGCTTGGCGACAACGACACCATTTCAGCAAGTTGTTCCTGTGTATATCCTTTTTTCTTTCTAAACTTCTGTATATTCTTACCTATTGATTTTTGTACCACTAGTACCACACCTTAAATGATTGATATGCTATTAGTATAATTGAACCACAGTTACATATACAGATTGTCAAACCACTTAATAACAGTATGACGATTAGTTTTTATAGAATACTATAGATATACACCAGTGCAGTAAACGAAAACTCAAAACATCTTCATTCTATGTTTGTACAGTTATTCGTAACAACAAACCATTTGATATCTCATTAACCATTTACATTCATAAAAAAACTATTCCCTGTGATATTGCAATAAATAATTCCCAGAGTAACAAATACTAACACATATACAACAAGAGCTAATATCATTAGAAAAATTCCTATCTTGATATGCTTTTGATTTTTCTTTTTCTCAGTTTCAATAAAATCCGTATTAGTTTTCTTCATGCTTCTCTCTCCCTTCTCATTATCCACCATATTTAAGCTTATATCCTTTACTTTTGTTATTACAATATATAAGACCATATCTTGCATTAAAGAAGCTTTGAAACAACATGGGTTTAGCTTCATTCTATGCAATAAACCAATCAAATAACAAAACGTCTCTTTAAATGTTTTATACAAAACATTTCTTTTGTATAATTAATTCTCCTTTGTTTTTTGTATTATTGATATTGCTAAATTAATTCCAATGCTATAATCTGCAATCCACATTATAATACAAGCCTTCAGTTCTTTATTCGATTACTGACTATCAAGTTATCAAAAGTTTTATGATTAATTATAGTCGTTTTATCTTGCCACAGTACTCTTTCCTGAGTCTTATTGCAATTCATCTTCGTGTATACGTAATCAAAAACACCTTACCTTCCCTCTCGGAATCTCTTACACATATAAGCTTGTCAGTACTCTGTCATATATTACGCTATCTTTTCGCCTATAAATATAAAAATCCAATTGCAATATAAGGATTCGATTTCTGATATTCCATTCACTTAATATACTTTCGAAAAGCGAAAACCTCTCTGCATAAATAACAACACTACTACTTCTTTGCTTTTACTTCTTTATTTTTATTGATTTTCATTTCAATACACTTTAGTTTTAACAACCTTATACTTGCCCCTACAGTCAATATCGCACCTAAAACGAACAACATAAAGCATATTAAAAATGCAATAACATTAATCAATCCAATATACGCCATCAGTTACCCTCATTTCTGTTTTCAATGTTTACATCCTATACTTCGTATAACAACAATGTTAATCTTCTTTAATTCTTTGAAAGCCAACGCACAAGCAAAATCTTTCGTTACCAAAACGCTTCTAATTAACTTATAATCTGCTCATATATAGCTACATATGCGTCTCTTGTTTCTGGATATATTAAACCAATCAACCCAACAGAAGCTAAGCATATAATGCTTATAGTGGCACAGAGCTTTAATCCTCCAATTAATACTTTAACTAGAAACTTAAAGAGATTGCTTTTCTCAACAATCAGTATTTCTTCGCTTATATTATGTTTTTCGTGAAGAACTCTTTGTCTTTCTTTTTCAGCAAGCTCTTCCTCATACCGTGTTACTCCTGCTTTAAACTTGCCCATATAGCTGACCCTTTTCCTGTGTTAATTCCTCTTTTATTCCTACCTCTTCTGTATATTCCGTTGAAATATGGGTGTTTGTCTTCTCGTTCTCAAACTCGTTTTTAGTATCTTCTTTCTTCTTTCGTTTCTTCTTTTTCTCCTTTGGCTTTTTCTCTTTTTTGTATTTTAATTTCTCTGAGGTATCTTTCTTTAAGAATGAGAACAAGCCTTTCTTTTCTGGCTCTTCTTCAATCTCCTCTTCTAACGGAATAATCTTTTCAAAGTTAGATATATTATCAGAATTAAGACTAAACATATCTAATGTGACTCCTGCTAAATATGAATATTTATCCTTATCACTCATCATCTCCATCACATTTTCTCTGTCACCCTCAGATACAAACGAAAAAACATAATGAATGTGCTTGTGATACAACTCTTCCATACATTGGTTAAAGCTATTCAGCTCTGTTGGCTTTGTTCCTGTTACAACTATTTTATAATTTTTTTCAAAAAATGATGTTTTTTGAAAATACTCATTTGTAATTGTACCGTAGTCATACACATAGAAATCATAATTTCTATTTAGAATTTCATCTATTCGTGCCTTATCATAATACATCTCTACATTTTCGTAAGAAACACATCCCTGAGCTTCATCAACAACTACATTTTCATAAAACACTTTTAAATTTTCTACATAACCACTATCATTCATCTGTATATAGCAAACATTTTTCCCTTTCATTTTTAGCCATTTGCAAAGTTGTATTGCCTGTGTAGTTACACCTATTCTTTCAATCGTTCCTGCCACACCTATGGTAGTTCTCTCTATATTGATTTTTGCAAATGGCATTATTTTAACTTCATCATAAACCGTATTATTCATTTGGTCTTTTTTGGTTTCTATATTTGAATTACCTGAAAGGAACTCGATACAGTCTTCTGAAATTTCTCTAGGATATACAGATAACAAAACATTATGTATTCCTGCTTCAACGGCTGCTTGAATGATTGCAGTTGTCATACTCATTCCTTGTCCCATTACTGCAACACGAGCTTGACTACCAATAAGAATTTGCTCAACACACTCCTTTAAATCTAATGGTGACATCAAAAGTCCACTTACATCAATCAAAATATAATCATAATTATCTACCAATGCCCTATCTACCATTGATGTTAAAGACACTACATAACCACTTATTTCAATCTCGCAACCATATTGATTTGCTGCTTCTTTTATAAAATAGCTATTTTTCTGTTCTCCTAAAAATAATAATTTTTTCATTATACTTGACGAGGATACCATTATTGATTTGGTACCCTCTTCCTCCTTATATTAAGTTTCTCATATTTAATTGCTTTTAGATAAAGAACTACTGGATGAAGATCTACTTCCATTCGTTTTACTGCTCGATGCAGTAGTTGGAACAATAGTGGTTTCTTGAGAAATTTTATATTCTAAGGTGTTTTTTGTTCCTCGTGCATCTGATAAGTCCAACTCTAATTCATCTATTGCTGCTTCAATCTTTGTTATTTCTCCATTATTGACTTTATACTGGTCTTCACAATTTTGTATTTTTAAATCTATTTCCTCTTGTTCTGATGGAGTTGCATTTGATTTGCTTAATTCATAGTTATTAATAGTATCTAGTATATCTGTTCCTCTAGTTGTTAAGCGTAATAATTCATCTTCCTTTTCTTTAATTCGACTTTCTAAAATCGCAATAAGTCGTTCTATTCGTGCTAAATCATAACCATCCTTACTTTTGATAATGATTTGTCCTACTCTTGCAACCTTATTCATATTTGTATAAAAGCTAATACCATAACGCTCTTTTTCTTTGCTATTATCTTTAGAATAGGATTCATATTCCAAAGAAATTTTAACTAAAGCCATATTATCAGGCACACCACTAATGGTTATAACATTATAATTTTTATCTTTATAAACAACCTCAGTCTGAAGAGTTTTTATATCACTGTTTACTTCTTGTACCTTTGCAGAGTATGTATAATCGTTCACATTATCAAAAACAAGGTTTTCAATAGAAATCTCTACTATCATCTTATCTTCAGCATCACAATATTCCCAGTTTTCGAGCGTAAACTCTTTTCCTAATCCATCTTTGCTAGTTGTTCCTATTGCCGTAAATTTCAGATTATCTTCATCAACACCTCCAATAAAATAAGGCGAGCTAAAGAAAAATATATAACCCAATATTATTAATACGCCAACGCTTATGTAAACAACAGTTATATTTCTATTACAGAAATTAAGTATTTTCTTATACCAAATTTCTTTGTCTATTAAATTAATTTTCCCATCCATTTTTTCCTACTGCCTCTCTTATTTCATTAAAATCTCCCTATTTTCTTCGGTGGCTTCTTCTGCAGCCTCATATTTTGATAATCGCTCGTTTAGAGCAGAATTTTCTTCTGATAGTGATAGCAATATTTTTTCGTGATAATCACACTTACCAGTTTCAACTGCCACGGAATAATCATACTGAAGTTGCTGTATTTCCAGCTTTTGATTAAAAATCATTTGCGAACAAAATAATATTACCAACAGTAAAAACACAGTGATAAAATACGCAACTGTAATGTTGTCAAATACCTTAACAAGTCTTTTTTGAATCAAATACCAACCTCTCCTTAAACCAGTTTACATTTTCATATTATAAATATATAAATTCAAAAAGTTTTCTTTTTGCCGTCTATATAATAATATCGCTTATCACCCAGCTATCATCTTCATACTTCAATTCATATTTCTCATAAACTTTATCTTCTATGTAAGTCTTATTTTCTTCATTGGTTATTTTTCTATCTATAACTGCAACTGCTGTTGTTTTTTCAGAATATAATTTTCCAAAGAAAACATCCACATTTGTTACTTCAGTATCTGTAATGCTTGAAGAAAAAAAGGCTACATTTAAGTCTTCCTTATATAGCTCATACATATCCTTGGTAACTAATGTTTTATATTTGCTTATTCTATCTTTTTTAGATGTAGAAGCGTTTTCGATATAATAAACCTCCACGTAATTCTTTATAACACTCTCTATTTCAACCTGTTCTGTAAAATCAGAATGTTCTTCTTCGTCATTAATATCTTTATCCTTATCTTTTTGTATATCACTAATAAGCTCATAATTCTTGTCTTCTGTTGCTTCTGTAGCTTGTTGCGTTTGGGTTAAAGACAACAGTTCTTTATTTTTATTTAACTCTGTGCGATACATTGAAAAAGACATTATAGATGTTATAGCTAAAAACAGGATTATAGCTATAACATACTTAAAACGATTCATGAATATAATTAATTTTTTCATAATTAAAAATCCTTTCTTACAATGAGTTCAGATATAAAAATCCTTGGAAAGTATAATCAAACGCATTATATGTTCCGTTTTTTATCGGGATTTCTTTATATACAAAATTCTGGGTGCTGTCATTACTTCTTATTGAGTACGATACAACTATATTTCCATTTTTCTTTACCTGTTCTACAAAAGCAACTAAGCCTATACCTTCCTCACCTTTCCAACACGCTATTGAACCAGCTCGTGGGTTGTTACCTTTTGAATGAGTAAAGTTATCATACCAATCATAGGCTGGTTTAGTTATTGGCAAAGGTCGTCTATTGAAAAAATAATCTCCATAAACCTCATAAGCTCTTGCCCAAGCATAAGCTCTTATACCACCTTGAAACACTCCATCTACCGTAAATAGTAGTTCACTTTCATTATCTGCGTATGCATTATTTTCGTTCTTATAATATTCATTGTCTGCTCCTGGTGCGTGTTTTCTAATAGTAAACTGACTGTCAGTAGTTTTCGGCATAGGAAGAACTCCTAGAATATCATATTCTGTAATCTGATGAGATTTAACAACATAATTACCATAGGTCTCATCCATCGAATCACTCGAAACTAAATAATAACCAGAGCTCTTATTTACATCTACGAGTATTCCAACATGATTGGCATAAAATATAAGGTCTCCAGCGTGTGCTTCTGAATAGTGTTTTATTTTTCCATTATCAGCAAGTGTGTTATACCATTCTTGTGGGTATGGTTTCCAAAAATATTCTGCTAAATCTATTCCTGTTTGCTTCATTAAAGAACCTACATACGCTGAACACCAATCAGCAGGTCGTGGATATGTATTCTGCCATTCGCTTAATGGGGTAAAATAATCACCTACAACTTTTCTTGTAGCTGTTGACTCGAAGGACCTAGCTAACGAATGTAATGCTGTATTGGTTTCAAATGTTGTAATATCAACAGATGTATCACTATCTTCCTCATACGCTTGACCTAATAGCGACATTGCAGCACCACCAACAGCAGCAGCTAAAAGTACAAGCACTATAATCATAAAAAAAGTACCAACACCCAATGTAGAAACTAAATATTTCGCAATTTTCCCTAATAACTCTCCTGACTTTTTTGCGACCTTCTTTCCACCCTTAACAACCTTTCCTGTTCCTCGAACTGCACTTTTACCAAGGTTCAATGCTTGTCCTGTTCCCTTGGCTGCTTTAGATAAATCGCCATATTCTTCGTTCACTGCACTCACCCTCTTTCAGAACGGATTCTACTCACTACTATTTCTCTTAAAATATAACATTCGTGCCTGCATTTCAGTACACCCAAGCTTATTCATTATTTTTTCTATCTCTTTGTTCTCAGCACTATTTTTATACTCGCTTGCTTTGGACTTCACATAATTCATTAAATGATTATATGCATCATCTTCGGATTTAAAATTCTTTTCACATCGTATAGAACCATCTGCTCCAGTAACATAACAGTACCATTTATCTTTTATATGCAAGCAACCAAAACTGTTCTTTTCTACCTTTGTAGTTATAAATAAATTTGGATTGTATTTTTTCTCTGTACCATTACAATAGATAAGATATAGATTTTCCTTCATCAATTCTTCTTCAAATTCTATTTTATTCAAAGCATTTCACCTCTTATATTAATTTAGTAATCATCCTACACAGCATTTTTGACTGAATAGGATGATTTTAAATCAAACGCCACCTTTGAACATGGCTAATTCTTCATCTGTACAGGATACTTTAAAAATTAAATTTTCTGCTCCTGTACTCATTACACATTCTCCCTTTTCAAGAATAGGTATTTGAGAGATTTCTGTTTCTGTCAGATTATTTCCAAAAACTTTTATAAGCTTATCCATAAAGGCTGCATCCTGTTTGAATATAAACTTATACTGAGACAAACCAAATAGTGTCTTTATCTGTTCCACACCAGCAATATTAGTGCCATCTGGCATAAAGTCATTAACAGATTGAGACGCCAACCATATTCCTGAAAAATACTTTCTACCTTCTCTGGCATATACAAGCACCTGGTCTACTGCATACGGCTTACTTGTATTAATTGTCTTATGTGACTCATCAATAACCAGCATAAAATGAGTGATTTCATCCAAGCCTATCAAGCCATCTTCATACATCTGTTTTGATTTACCACCAACCTTAACAGCATTTGCCCAACATAAAGACAACGCTGAGAACAACTGTGCATCGTAAACTGATGAATCCAAATGAGCTAACGAAGCTATATCATAAACTACAAACTGAGCATTAATTAAATCTGTAATAGACGTATGACCGTTAAAGATTTTACCGTAGGTAGTTATCATTTTTTCTAAAACTAAGATAATATGGCTACACATAATTCTTGTATCTGTTTCTACTTCTTTGTCATATTCAATCTTTGCGTATGCTAGCAAATCACTTAAAATCGGGTACACATCATTCGGTAATTCAGTAACCTGTATATTCTTTACAACTCTGTTTTCTGGAATAATCTTACACTGCACATACAAACCCATTACCAGCTTTTCAAAATACATTTGCTCTGCCTGTGAGCTTTCAGGTGACATAAACACAAATATATTTTTCAGTTTATTCATATGCATTGCAAAGCTTTGTTCCTCAGTATCCATTGTTGCGTATATATGTAACGGATTAATAATTCCACTTGAACCATCAAGCGTGATTATATATCCTCCTAGCTCCTTGCACATATAACGAAAATCACCAACTACATCCATTACACGAACAAAGTCACCTCTAGCTACTCTATCTCTTATCGCTTTTTTTAGTAGAGTAGATTTACCCATACCCATAAATCCCATAATAATAGCGTTATAAGAAGTTCTCAAGCTTGATACATAAAAAACGTCAAGCAATATATTTCCTGATATATGCGAACTGGAGGTGTGTCCATATAATGAGCCGTACTTGTCATTTAACGAAGTAAAATGGAATGGGTCGCCTACTGCGATATTCTCACTTGTAAGAGGTTGACCTTCTCTTTTGTTCAGGAAAAATAAATTATCCTGTAATTTCTTAGGAAGAAACATTGAACACCATTCGTATTCCTGTTCATTAAGGTTTACACAGCATTGATATTCGTTGCCGTCAAGATGGTGTTTTATATTGTATTTAATCTCCTCTAAAGCTTCTCTCGTTTGTGCCGACAAATACACTCTTGCAACCATATTCTTGACAACCTCGCCCATATTGGCGATATTTTCATACAAGGTCAATAGCTCGTTGTATCTGCGTTCTGCATCCATACTTTCTTCTACATTTTTAGCCGTTGTATATCGGCTCTTTTGTTCACTTACAGACCTATTAAGATTACGCTTTACAACATCTTTATTCACCGTTTGCAAATCAATAGTCGTAACAGCACCAGATATGTTCATTATGTAAGTCAACCAATGCCTATCAACACTGCCTGGATAATCATAAATATATAAACATACTTCATAGCCATCACCTGTTTGAACGCAGTCACTATAATCAAAGGAAATTCCACCTCTTGGCTGTAAAGACTCCAAAAGATAAGGATCATATCCTAGCTTATTTATCTTATCCTGAGTATCATCCCTCAATATTCGTTTAGGTAGGTTTTCGTCATTATACATAATAGTGTTCTTATTAGTCATCTTGTGTAGGCATTGCAATTTTTGATACAGGTCTATCTCCATAATAAAGAGAATTAGGGCTTCCGAGTGTACTAAGAGCAATAC
>JAXJQK010000085.1:0-3786 GCA_036311185.1 Acutalibacteraceae bacterium
CCTCAGCACGCGAAAAAGCGTGTCGAGGCTCTCGACTGGTGCACCTGAGCATTCTATAATCGGGCAGTTAAAATATGCTGCCATTGCAAACAAAGATATAGTGGACGGATCGATTCTTCGACTGAGAACATCGTGAATATATCCCGGAGATTTGCCAAGTTTAATACTTAATTCTAGATAAAGGAACTGTTTCTCAAAGCCTTCAGCAAGCTGATGGATGTCCGTGAAGCCATTATTGATGATTGCCGACTTGTACAAGCTACCCTCGGAGACCAAACGGAACTCGATACACAGGCACAAGCCATCATTGAGGAGATGGAAATGACAGCAGAACTCATCCGCAGATGCGTGGATGAAAACACCCTCAAGGTACAGAACCAAGCAGAATACGTTGAACGCTATGAGTGCCACGCTGCACGATACGAAAAGCTGAAAAGACAGCTTGAGGGTATCGAAACTGAACGGCAGAGTCGCAAAGAGAAGTTCGATCTCATCGGTTCGTTCATTACCACCCTTGAAAAGCAGGGCTCCGCACCGTTCGAGTTTGATGATGACCTTTGGGTGGCAATCATTGACCACGTTACCGTCAACACTGATGAGTCTGTAGTTTTTACCTTTAAGGGCGGTATGGAAGTAACCGAACAGCTTATATAACAGTTGAACCCAATGGACATAAGAATAACGATAAGGGTTTTATATAACGGAAAAAAGCCGTATAATCGAGGAGTAATAATCCAACGATTATGCGGCTTTTTGTTGTTTTAGGAGCATTTTCATAAGGGGGTTCAACTACAAATGAAAAATCCCCACTACCACAGCGGTTTGGAGGCTAAAAAATAACGAACCGACAGCTGATAATTGTATCAACTGTCGGTTCAGTTATGGTCGAGGTGACAGGACTTGAACCTGCGGCATCTTGGTCCCAAACCAAGCACTCTACCAAACTGAGTTACACCTCGAAATGATATTAAATTCTACTGTGAACCTCACAGCTTCTATATTATAGCTTATAATAATCTAGTTGTCAATACTTTTGTGAAAAATAAATTAAAATAAATAAAAAACATAGTCAATAAAGATGTCGTTTAACACTTTACTTTAGTAGCTTGTTAGTGGTATAATAATAAAACGAGTGTAAAGGTTGGGTAGTATTATTGATTGTACTCAACTAGATGTCACTTTGTAAACGTTAGTATTCAATAAATTAATGACATAAAAATGGGGGATAACCAAATGAAAAAATTTTTATCAACTTTATTGGTTGCAGCTACTGCGACTACAATGCTTGCAGGCTGTGGTTCATCAGCTAATGACTGGAGTTATATCGAAGAAAAGGGTGAGATGGTAATAGGTATTACATATTTTGAGCCAATGAACTACAAAGATGAAAATGGCGAGCTTACAGGCTTTGAAACAGAGTTTGCTAAGAAGGTTTGCGAAAAAATGGGTGTTAAGCCAGTATTCCAGAAGATCGATTGGGAGTCTAAAGAGGTTGAGCTTAACTCAAAGACAATTGACTGCATCTGGAATGGTATGACAATTACTGATGAAAGAAAAGAAAATATGGATATTTCTGTTGCATATATGGAAAATAAGCAGGTTATGGTAACAAAGGCAGAAAATGCTGATAAATATAAAGATGCTGCTAGCCTTGCAGGTGCAACAGTAGTAGCAGAGAAAAAATCAGCTGGTGAAAGTGTAGCAACAACTGACTCATTCTTTACAAAGGCTACATATGTTTCAGTTGATTCACAGGCTAAGGCTTTACTTGAGGTAAAGTCAGGTACAGCTGATGTTGCAGTTATTGACTATGTAATGTCAATTGGAACAATCGCTAATGGTACAGATTATGCAGACCTTAAGGTTGTAGAGGATAAGAGCTTCGCAGAAGAGCAGTATGGTATTGCTTTCCGTAAAAACAGCCCTGAAACATTACAAAAGGTAAATGATGCTATTCAAGAGCTTGCAAATGAGGGCGAGCTTGAGAAGATTGCTGCTAAGTATGAGCTTCAAGATTTAATTCTTGTAAAGCCTGAATAATTGGTGAGTAGAATTAATTATGAATGAGTTTACAAATGTTTCGCAACAGCTTTTAACAGGCTTTGCTGAAAACTGTTACATATTTGCAATTACATTATTGCTTGCATTACCACTTGGTTTAGTGGTTTCAATGGGATCTATGACAAAGTTTAAGCCTTTAAGGTGGCTTACAAGAGCCTTTGTATGGGTAATAAGAGGAACTCCTCTTATGCTTCAGTTGTTTGTAGTTTTCTATATTCCACCACTTGTTACAAATGGAGCGTTCAATTTTCCGAGAATGAGTGCTGCTTTAATAGCCTTTGTAATTAACTATTCTGCATATTTTTCTGAAATATACAGAGGAGGAATAGAGGCTATTCCAAAGGGTCAGTACGAGGCTGGTCAGGTGCTTGGTATGACGAAAACACAGATATTTTTCAAGGTTGTACTTAAGCAGGTAATAAAAAGAATTACTGCACCAATAGGTAATGAAATAATTACCTTGGTAAAGGATACATCACTGGCAAGTGTTATTGCTATACCTGAAATTCTTATGAATACTAAGGATTTCTCAATGACAGGCTTAATATGGCCTATGTTCTATTCGGCTGTATTTTTCTTAGCTTTCTGTGGTATTTTAACACTGCTATTTGCTTATATTGAGAAGAAGCTTGATTATTACAAGGGGTAAGGAGGCGATTATATGTCAATGTTGGAAGTAAACAATATTAAAAAGAACTTTGGTAAGACAGAGGTTCTTAAAGATATTAGCTTTTCGCTTGAAAAAGGCGAGGTTTTGGCTATAATCGGTTCATCAGGCTCAGGTAAAACTACTTTGCTTAGATGTCTTAATTTTCTTGAAACACCTCAAAACGGTACAATTACCGTAAATGGTAAGGTGTTGTTTGATGGTAATGATAAGTCAAAGCACAATGAGAAAGAAATAAGAAAAAATAGATTACATTTTGGTATGGTGTTTCAATCATTTAACCTTTTCCCACAGTATAAGGTTATTGAAAATATCGTGCTTGCACCACAGCTGTTAGCTAAAGAACAGCTGAAACTTAAAGGTGAATTTATGGGTGCAATAACATATAAAGAGGCACAGGAAAATATAAGAAAAAATGCACTGCTATTGCTTGAAAAGGTAGGTCTTTCAGAGAAAAAGGATTCATACCCTTGTAACCTTAGTGGTGGTCAACAGCAAAGAGTTGCAATAGCAAGAGCTTTGGCATTAAATCCTGATATTCTTTGCTTTGATGAACCTACTTCAGCACTTGATCCAGAGCTTACAGGTGAGGTGCTTAATGTTATAAGAGGCTTGAAAACCTCAGAAAGTACAATGATTGTTGTTACTCACGAAATAGAATTTGCAAGAGATGTTGCAGATAAGATTATATTTATGGACGAGGGAGTAATAGCTGAAGAGGGAACACCACATCAGGTTATTAATGAGCCTAAAAATCCAAGAACAGTTGAATTTTTGTCTAGATTTAAACAAAATTTTAGTGTTTAAAAACTATAAAAACACCGTTTTCTAAGCGAAAGCGGTGTTTTTTGCGTATATTTGGAAAAGACTTTGATAATACTAAGGATATAAATCGGGATTTGTTGAGCTAACGCACAAACTGATTATCCTAAAAATACTTACCATATACGTATGTGGTATGATTAGGCGAGGGGTTCCAAGGGGACCGTTAGGTCCCTTTGGTCGTTCAGTGAGGGGTTTGGGGAGAGGGATCGAAACCTCTCCCCAACAATCTTTGC
>JAXJQK010000086.1:0-4082 GCA_036311185.1 Acutalibacteraceae bacterium
CAAATACATTTAGTATCCTCTGTTCTTTCAAGTCTACAAGGACAATAACCACCTTTTGCTTTCAAGCCTTCTTTTACTCTGTTTACTACTTCCTGATCTGGGTTTAGTTTAATCATAATATCACCTGTTGTTTTCTATAAGCTCCAAAAGGTCTTCTTTTGAACGGAAGCCAACCTGTGTGCTTACACATTCGCCGTTTTTGAACAGCATAATTGTAGGGATTGATGAAACACCATATTTAGTAGCTAATTCCATCTCTGCTTCAACCTCAACCTTACCCACGGTTACATCATCAAGCTCTTCTGCAAGCTCTTCAATAATTGGTGCTTGCATTTGGCAAGGACCACACCATGTTGCCCAGAAATCAACAAGAGCTAAACCTTTGTTATTTGTTACAAGCTCGTCAAAGTTTTCTTTAGTAATTTCAAATTCCATAATAATAAACCTCCTGATTTTTTGAAAAATAAAATTTATACTATATATTATACAACATTATTCAAATTTCAACATTAACAAATCGTAAATTATTTTATTTTTCTTTAAATCCTGTTATATTGTTTTTTATGGTGAAAACATCATAGAAAATTTCACCATAACCGTCAAGCGGTAGGAACGATTACCGATTCATAGCATCCATTACAGTATAGTTTATTCTACTTGGAAAGGAGATAATCTAGTAATATAACCAAAAAACGTAGCCGATATGCAGAATACTCTAAAAGATATTTTCGGACCAATATTTGAAGCTATGCTTCAGGGAGAATGGCTATGGCTATATCAACAAAGAGATTAAAACAAGTGCAAGAGAGCTTGAAATCAAAGTACCACGTGATAGAGACGGTAGCTTTGAACCAAAAATTGCACCTATTTAATTCTTCTATTTGATTCTGCTATTGTAATTTAGAACGCTATTGGCAGAATTATAAAGCCTGTTAAAATCAATTGCAGTAGTATAATTATTTTTTCTGTTTTTGGTGTTTGTGTAGATTGTTTGTGTAAATTTACGTGCAGCTTTCTTCACACGTGAGAAGGGTTCGTTAAATCAAAAGGCTGTTAATCTACATATGCTTGAAGATGTACTTGGCTGGATAGTTGTATTTGTTGGTGCTATTATTATGCACTTTACAAACTTTACTTTAATTGACCCTATTATGTCAATTGGTGTATCTGTATTTATCCTTGTAAATGCTATTAAAAATTTAAAATCAGCAATTGACCTATTTCTTGAGAAAACACCTAAAGGCATTGAGGTTAATAAAATAAAAGAACACATTATGAATATTGATGGTGTAATTGATGTTCACCACATACACATCTGGAGTATAGATGGACAGAATAATTACGCTACTATGCATATTGTAACAAAGTATGAATCATCTAAAATCAAGCATAAAGTTCGTGACGAGCTACTGGAATGTGGGATAGTGCATACAACACTTGAGCTTGAATTACCAAATGAGCATTGTGAAGCACAGCACTGTCATATAGAACATCATAATCACACAGGCTGTGGACATCATCACCATTAAAAACAGAACTCTAATAGTAAATACCATTAAAAATCGGTAAAAGAATTTCAAGCAGATTTTGTACTGACAGTGCTTTTGATTTTTCAAACAAGCCCTAAAGCTTCTGTTATTCTTTCGAGTTCTTTACTTTACTAAAAATCATTATAGTCACAAAAGGAATCATACCCCCCAACGCCATATTAGACATACTTAAACCGTTTGCAAATGCTGTGTTTGGAATTATCATTCCAACAGTATTACATAAAGCTCCTGCTAAGATAGGATTACAAATACACATCCACTTAGAAAGATAAGTATACTTTTTGACTATTGCTATGAACATTGCAACAGCACCAATGTAATATGGCAACATCATAATCATAGACACAGGCAGTATACCCCACAATGCAAACTGCATTGCTGATTCTGGAATAGCTTCTAAAATATTAGTAGCCGATGTCGAGTCAAAACCATGAGCACATTCAACCTTCATTATTACCATCAAAGTCACGCATAAAATATGTACTGAGGCTCCCATTGTCGCAGTAGAAACAGCACCTGCATTTACCAGCTTGGATAAAAATTTTGCTTTGGGATTACTGCTGTCCTTGATTATATTTGCAATAGCTTTAAAACCAAAGTATTGCATTGGAATACCAATACTACCAAACAACGCACTAAGTCCTAACCTTATATACGAAAGGTCAGCACAGCTTGCCAACATAGCAATCATCGGATTATTAGCCTGAGGATATACCAACCACCCAAGCAATAAATCGCAAATCAGAGAAAAGATAGTTCCTATAAACCCTAGCCATAATAGTTTTCTATTACTCATAAAACATCACCTCTTTTTTAAATCGTTAAACTGATTATATTACACATAACAGATAAATCTGATTGAAGAATCAGTAATAAAAACAATTATCAAGCTCTGTAATCATATACTCGGGATTGAATATTGAGTTCTCACAATGAGCCTTACCCTTAAAGCATTTCACAACAGCATTTGGATAATACTTTTTTACATATTTTGCAGATTTCTTTGCGAGCATTTCATTCATAGCCGTTCCGTGGAAATAGTATAATTTTGTATCAGGGGTTTCTATATCATTTCTCAATTTAAAATCTGCAATACAGCTTAAGCAGTTTTTAATAGTTGTATCGCTCATATTATCAAGAACCTTTATAAAGTAATCCATATTCTCTTTTGAACAGATGGTGTTTGCCTGCTGTAAGGTCTTTTTATCTCTCTGTTGAGTTTTATGAGTAACCATCAGATAGAAGTTACGTGTATAGATTTTCATAAAGCTGTTAAAGGACAGCAGTGGAGAGCCGTCAAATATAACATTTTCAAATTTAAGTTTCTGATTCTGCCACAGGATTGCAGTTAGAACACCACCCATAGACATACCGAAAATACCGAATACCTTTTCACCATAATTTGAGATTATGTAATCTTCAAGCTCCTTGGCATCCTTTAAGAAAGAAACAAAATCTTCCTTTACCTCAGGATTATGACCTGAGACTATAGGGACGATAATATGGAAGTCGTTCTTATAATACTCAATGTACTTTTCCCATACCTGCCAAGGGCTCTGGAATCCGTGAACAAGGATAAGCTTTCTTTTACTTTTGTCTCCAAACTCAAGAATTTTCATATTTATCTACCTTTCATATATAAAAATAACCCAAGAATAGTCTAAAACTATACTTGGGTTCTAAAATCAAATATATAGACTCCATGTATAGCTTTACTCTCTATACATGAGTCTGGCAATTTAAAACAAGCCAGACAGCTCTCAAACTGTCAGGATGTTGACTTGCTACGTTACACGCTTGCTACTCCCTCATGGGTTTATTGTATAATACTACATAAAATCGTAGCTGTCAACAGCTTGATTTTATTTTGTTAACTGTTACAAATGATTCTTAAAAGCTCTACATACTCATCAAAATTTTCAACAGAATAAGTCATATGACCATGTCCCTCTTTTAATATGTAGTGTGAGTTTGGGTATTCCTTTTTAACACGCTTAATACAGGTTTTGTAGGCTTTTTCTTCTGTGCCGTAGAAAAAATACATACCTTTTTGCATATCCTCAGAAAACTTAGGAAAATCAAAGGTGTAGCAACACTCAACCTGATTTTTCACGGAACGCTTATTCATATACGGAGCAATTTTCACAATAGAAGCTATTAAAGGCTTAAGACTGCTGATTTTATCTCCTCCAAGCTGTTTTACAAACCTTATATTCAACATACCGTCTATGTCTTTCTTTTTAAAAAAATTCAGCATGGTGCTGAATTTAAAATGGGTTTGTCAAGAAAAGTGTGTAAGTTTATCACGGTTTTTGAATGAGTGAACAAACTGTTAATAAATAAAAGATAGAGATGTAATATAATCAAAATAGAGGTGATTATATCATGAAAAAATTAAGCTTGATGGAAGTTATAGGAGAAATAGAAGATACTAGAAGAAATAGAAGTGTAATTTATCCGTTACATGAGGTGTTAATTATAATGCTCCTTGCAGTTATTTGTGGAGCAACATCGTATGCAAAAGTTGAAATG
>JAXJQK010000087.1:0-3153 GCA_036311185.1 Acutalibacteraceae bacterium
ATGCAAATTTACCAACGAATGGGTCTGTCATAATCTTGAAAGCTAAAGCTGAGAAAGGCTCTTCATCTGATGAATGTCTCTCTACTTCATTACCTTCCATATCTGTACCCTTAATAGCAGGTATATCAACTGGAGAAGGCATAAATTCAACGATTGCATCCAATAATTTCTGAACACCCTTATTTCTGTAAGCTGTACCACAGCATACAGGTACTGCTCTACATTCACATGTAGCTAATCTTAAAGCAGCCTTCATCTGATCTACAGAAGGTTCTTCACCCTCTAAGAACATCATTGTTAAATCATCATCTAATTCACAAATCTTCTCTACTAATTCAGCACGATATAACTCAGCTTCATCAGCCATATCCTCAGGAATATCAAGGATAGAGATATCATCACCCTTATCGTCGTTGTAGATATATGCTTTCATTTCAAATAAGTCAATGATTCCCTTGAAATCATCTTCCTTACCGATTGGTAACTGAATGCAGATTGCATTCTTACCAAGTCTGTTTCTAATCTGATCA
Organism: Acutalibacteraceae bacterium; assembly: GCA_036311185.1. GTDB lineage: Bacteria > Bacillota > Clostridia > Oscillospirales > Acutalibacteraceae > CAG-964. Next base: position 531 of record JAXJQK010000087.1, read on the forward strand.
ACAGCTGCATAGAAGTTAGCACCTAAGATATCCATCTTATTGATGAATGCCATACGAGGTACTCCGTATGTGTCAGCCTGACGCCATACGTTTTCTGACTGTGGTTCAACACCACCTTTAGCACAGAATACACCTACAGCACCATCAAGTACACGAAGTGAACGCTCAACTTCAACTGTGAAGTCAACGTGACCAGGAGTATCAATGATGTTGATACGGTGCTCTAAAGCACCTGCTTTAGGTTTGCAGTTTTCCTGTAATGTCCAATGACATGTTGTAGCTGCGGAAGTAATTGTGATACCTCTTTCCTGTTCCTGCTCCATCCAGTCCATGGTTGCAGTACCTTCATGAGTATCACCAATTTTATAGTTAACACCAGTATAATAGAGGATACGCTCTGTTGTTGTTGTTTTACCAGCATCAATATGAGCCATAATACCAATATTTCTGGTTCTCTCTAATGGATATTCTCTTCCAGCCAAGGTTTTTCCTCCTTATAAATCTGAAACGACAGTATGCGAAGCCAAAAGCTTCGCACTATCGATTTAACACTAGAATCATAAATATGCAAAATATTATTACAGCTATAATTAGAATCTGTAATGAGCAAATGCCTTGTTTGCCTCTGCCATTTTGTGCATATCTTCTTTTCTCTTAACAGCAGCACCTGTGTTGTTAGCTGCATCAAGAATTTCGTTTGCGAGTCTCTCTTCCATAGTCTTCTCGCCTCTCTTACGTGCGAAGAAAACTAACCAACGAAGACCTAATGTCTGACGACGCTCTGGCTTAACTTCAAGTGGAACCTGATAAGTAGCACCACCGATACGTCTTGCTTTACATTCAAGTAATGGCATGATATTGTTCATACCTTCCTCAAATACTTCTAACGCTGGCTTCTGAGCCTTCTCTTCAACTCTTGCGAATGCTCCGTATACAATCTTCTGAGCAACACCCTTCTTACCATCTAACATTACGTTGTTGATAAGCTTGGTAACCACTTTGTTATTGTAAATAGGATCCGCTAATACGTCTCTTTTCTGAATATGTCCTTTACGTGGCACGGTTCTTCCCTCCTTAATTATTGTAGTAGTTTATCCACTACTTGATTAAATCAACGGTACTCACATTTAGAAAACTTGTGTTCGTGCGGTTTTCTATTTAAATAAGGTATTAAATCAGAATCCCAACACTAATTAGTTTTTTGTGGTACAAGGTAAATCTTTTATTAATTATTTACCTGCTTTAGGTCTCTTAGCTCCGTACTTAGAGCGAGCCTGCTTTCTGTTAGCAACTCCAGCTGTATCAAGTGTACCTCTGATGATATGGTATCTTGTACCTGGTAAGTCCTTAACACGTCCGCCTCTGATAAGAACAACACTGTGCTCCTGTAAGTTATGACCTTCACCTGGGATGTAGCTTGTTACTTCCATACCATTTGAAAGACGAACTCTGGCGATCTTTCTAAGAGCTGAGTTAGGCTTCTTAGGTGTTGCAGTCTTAACTGCTGTACATACACCTCTCTTCTGTGGTGCTGACATGTCAGTTGATTTCTTCTTTAAAGAGTTATATCCCTTCTGAAGTGCTGGTGCAGTAGACTTCTTAACTGTTTCCTGACGTCCTTTTCTTACTAATTGGTTAAATGTTGGCATTCCTTTTCACCTCCTGTATTCTTAAATGCACATTAAACGATGCGTCATATACGCATGCTAGATTATTATACTTTCGAATTTTCAAAAAGTCAATTGTTTTTTATATTAAATTTTTAAAGATTGTTTTACATCATTTTTTATATCCGCCAAAAATCTTTTAGGTACTTTTGTACTATTTTGCATATGTATGTGTTGCATTTTTTTACAACATTATATATTTACTTAAATATTGTTTTTTTTTTGTAACATATATTATAATTGTTATATAATTATTTTGTTTATTATTTGTAACATTAATGATTCTATTCTAAAGGAAGGTATGAATATGCTTATAAATATGGCAAAATTCGTTACAAATACTCACGATTTCCATATTAATAAAAAATGTACTTTAGCATTAATCTTAAGCTCGGGTATGTTGCTTTTTACTGCATGTGGAAATAAATATACAGTATCTACTGAGAACGAATTAATAAAAGTCACAGAGGTTGACTATTCAGAAATCGAAAATACAAATATTGAAACTTTATCTGAGGAAGATGTACCAAAAGCAATTATTGGTACGGATGGATTAAGGGATAATACACCTGTATGCTATGTTCCTACTCCCGGTAATACTACTTATTCAAATGCGCTTGCTACATTAGATGTATCAAATTCATCACAAGGCTATATAATGCTTAAATATACAGGTACAAATCCAAAGGCTAAATTGCGTATAACCGGTGAAAACGGAGTCACCTATACATATAATCTGCATGGGGGATATGAAACCTTTCCTCTTTCCGCCGGTAACGGTACATACAAAATTGCTGTATATGAAAATGTAACAGGAAATAAATATTCTACTGCACTTTCCCAATCTATCAGTGTTAATATGACTAATCCGTTTGGACCATTTCTATATCCAAATCAGTATGTTGATTTTAATTCTGCTAGTCTTGTGGTTGCAAAAGCTCAGCAGCTTACAGAAA
>JAXJQK010000088.1:0-3683 GCA_036311185.1 Acutalibacteraceae bacterium
ATTCCAACCTTTTCTGCTCCAAGTATTTCAACAAACACTTCACAGATTACCTTTTCTGTTTCTGTGCGTGGTGCAATGTATTCTTTTGTTGTTTTTGCATCTATTTCAGGTAATGCTCTCTTATTCAGTTTTCCGTTTGTAGTTACAGGTATAGCTTCAATCTGCATCATATATGTTGGTATCATATATTCCGGCAAGCTTGTGCTTAGCTTTTCTCTGATATCAGCTGACTTGATTTCTACATCACTTGTGTAGTATGCGTAAATAGCCTTATCTCCGCCTTTATCTGCTTTTGCTATTACTGCACTGTCTTTTATTCCTGATATTCCCTTTATTTTGCTTTCAATTTCACCAAGCTCTACTCGGAAGCCTCTGATTTTTACCTGCTCATCTATACGTCCTAGATATTCAAGATTTCCGTCTGGCATCCATCTTGCAAGGTCACCACTTCGGTAAAGCTTACCCTCGCCAAATGGGTTATCAATAAACTTTTCTGCTGTAAGCTCTGGTCTGTTTAGATAGCCTCTTGCTACACCGTCACCTGCTACACATAATTCGCCCGGTATTCCAACTCCACATAGTTGCATTCCGTTCATAACATATACCTTTAAGGTTGGTATAGCTTGTCCTATATCGCTTACTCCCTTTTCTATCTCTTTGGCTCCTATTTCACGATATGTTACGTGTACGGTTGTTTCTGTAATTCCATACATATTCACTATCTTAGTTTCAGGATGTCTTTCTGCCCAGCCTTTGAGATTTCTTGGGTTTAACGCTTCTCCTCCGAAAATCAAATATCTAACATTTAATTTTCTTTCTAAGCTATCCTCTTTCTCTAGATTATAGAACGCTGTTGGCACCTGATTTAAAACAGTTACCTTTTCTTTCTCCAGCAATTCCATAAACTCTCTTGAGTTCATTGCTGTACTTTCATTTACTACTACTAGCTTTCCTCCGTATAGTAATGCTCCGTACATCTCCCATACTGAAAAGTCAAATCCATATGAATGGAACATTGTCCATACATCTTTTTCGCTAAAATCGTATTCAAATTTATCATTGAACAACAATCTTACTACATTCTTATGCATTACCTCTACACCTTTGGCATTTCCTGTTGTTCCTGAGGTGTAAATTACATATATTCCCGATTCAGGATTTATTTCAGCATTTGGATTTTCTGTTTTATTTTCTTCTGTTTCGTTATCTTCTTTTATATTAATTACTTTTTTATCTGTTTCTACTTCTAATTCTGTATTTCCTACAAGAACTATTTTCGCATTGCAGTCATTAAGAATATACTCTACTCTGTTTGCAGGATACATTGTATTTATTGGTACATATATTGCTCCTGCTTTTATGATTGCACATATTCCTACTATCATCTCTATACTACGTTCTATGTACATTGCTACATAGTCTCCGCTTTGTACTCCCTCTGATATAAGCTTATGTGCTAGTATATTTGCTTTTTCGTTAAGCTCTCTATATGTTATTTTTTCATCTTCAAACACAACAGCAATATTATCTGGTGTTTTTTCAACCTGCTCTTCCAGCAAATCTACTACTGTTTTTTCTCTATCATATTCTGCGTCTGTTGTATTGAAGCTATCACAAATTATTTTCTTTTCATCTGAGGATAAACAATCTATATCAGATAATTTCACATTAGGATTATCAATTATCTGCTTTAAAACATTTATTAATCTATCTAAGAATAATTCCATCTCAACACTATTGTATTTATAGGTTAAATATGAAACACTTATATTAACCCTATCATTCTGGCTTGATGCAATTATTGTAATATCATAGTTATTTCTTTCTGTATTACCATCAGAATTAATCTGAAAAGACTCATCCAAACCGCTTTCGTCAGCTTCGTCTGACTGATTTTCTGAACCTGATGTATAATTTTCAAATACATACAAGGTTTTAATTAAGTCTCCTCCCTGAGGAGTACATCTTTGAACATCAGCAAGTGAACAAAAGTCATAATTAGTACTTTCAATACCCTTCACCTGCATTTCATCAAGCAATTGACTTGCAGTTAAATCAGGTTTACTCTGAACTCTTACCGGAATAGTATTTATAAACAAACCAACAATATTGTTAATATTCTTTATATCAGCATTTCTACCCGATACAACACTACCAAATACTACATCATCACTTCCTGTATAAATCTGCAATAAAATACCAAGTGCAGTTTCTAAAAGTGTATTTATAGTAATACTTTTACTGTTTACTAATTTAAACAATTTGCTGGCATCATCACCAATAATGCTCTTTCTGATTTTTTTATTGATATCTGATGTCTGTTCTTTAACATTAGTGCTTACAATTTCACCACTTCCATCATAATCTGAAAGCAATTTACTCCAATATTCCAATGCGTTTTTAGGATTTTGTTTCTGTATCCATTTAATATAATCCTTATATTCACATTGAGTTAATCTTTCGCTGTCGATAGATTTAAATAAATCGTCATATGATATGCCTGATACAAGCTTGCTATAATACTCAAATAAAGTATCAAGAATAATAGTATTACACCAACCATCAGCTATAATATGATGAATTGTAAAAACTACCTTAGTGCATTTATTTGGAAGTCTAAAACAATTAAATCTTATAAGAGTATCCTTTTGCAGATTAAACCCCTTATCAATATCTGCCATTAATAATTCATTTTGTTTGTCAACAATTTCCTCTTCTCTAAAAGAAGAAAAATCAAATACACTAAATGGAATTTCTCTTTTCTTAAAAACAACCTGTTTAGGCACCTTCATTTTCTCATAAATTATAGCTGTTCTCAAAGCGTCGTATCTCTTTGACAGCAACTCAAGTGCCATTTTAAATAGTTTTTCATCAAGTTCAAAATTCAAAGCATATGAGTCCTGAACAACATAATCACCATTACTACCCATAATACAATGAAATAAAATACCCTCTTGAAGAGGAGTTAGAGAATAAATATCCTGAATTAAATCAGCTTTATTCTTCATTTTTAATCACACCACCCTATCGATTTCTTAATAAACCTATACACCTACTATTTTTTAGCAATAGCAGTATAAATATAAAATAAATTAAGTTCATAAAACACTAAATAATAGAAAATATAATAATTTTATAAACGATTAATTATTAAGGTATAGTATGATTACAAAAATTCCATCATACTATACGAAATACTACATAATCATATCATATTAATCAAAATTTTTCAATATTTTAACCCATTCTTTTACATATATAACCTATATTATAAATATATGTATGCTAAAAAAGTGTGTAAGCTATCTTTTTAACTTACACACTTTTACAAGCTATAATAATCAAATCAAGTAATACACTTTTCTATATGATTGTTTTATATTTATTTATCTTACAGTAGAACCTACTTCCATATCGTCTACGAATACAACCTTTACAGTGTCGCCACTGTCTGCCGCAAGAATCATACCACAGCTTTCAACGCCACAAAGCTTTGCAGGCTTTAGATTTGCAACCAAAATTACATTATGACCAATAAGCTCTTCAGGCTTATAATACTGTGCTATACCACTAGCAACAGTACGCTCACCAACACCATCATCAAGTGTAAGCTTTAAAAGCTTCTTAGCCTTTTTAACAGGCTCGCAAGCCTTTATTTTAGCTACTCTAAGCTCTACCTTTGC
>JAXJQK010000089.1:0-10312 GCA_036311185.1 Acutalibacteraceae bacterium
ATATCAATATAGATAGTATGGGTGGCGTATAGCTACTTAGTGCTTTTTGTTTTAGGTGTGTTTATAATATAAATACCAGCTACAACTAATACACCAGCAAAAAGATACTTAATATAAAATTCCTCACCTAATATGATACAGGATAAAACAGAACCGAATATAGGTATTAATGAATTGAAAATTGCAATTTCACCTACAGGATTACAGCTGATTAGCTTATTGTAAAGTGAGAATCCAATAGTTGAAACAAGCACCAACAAAAGCAATACAATCAAACCATATAGATTAACGCTTTCTAATTTTCCTCCCATTGCAATTCCTGTTACAATCATAATAGCACCACCAAGACCAAGGCTTATTCCAGTAACAACAAGTGCGTCAGTCTTTTGTGTAACAATACGTGTTAATATACCACCAAAGGCAGAGCATATCGCACTCATAAACAGCATACCATCACCCTGTATTGAAAATGCTGTGTTATCAGTAGAGCCAAGGCTTATATTAATTATAAGAATACCAGCAAATCCCAATATACAGCCAATGGATTTTTTCAACGTTAAATGCTCATTTTTGAATATGATACAAGCCAGTATTATCAGAATAAATGTACTTGAGGAATCTATAATAGAAGAGCGTGCCCCTGGTAAATTAGATAACCCCATATAAAAGAAAAAATAGTGTAGTGACGTATTTACAACAGCAAGCAACACAAGCCAGCAAATATTTGCTTTATCACCAAGCTTAAAGGATTTTTTAGTGAGCCTTGCAATGGCAAGCGTGATTACTCCTGCTACAAAAAATCGTATGCCTGCAAATAAGGTTTTTGCACCTGCGTCATTTGCTGAAATTTCAAAAAAATTAAAGCCCAGCTTGATAAGTGGAAAGGCAAACGCCCAGGTTAATGCAGATAATGTAGCAAATAAAATTACAAATGGCTTTATCTGAAATATGTTTTTATTTTTAATCATAGTCTGTACTCCTTATATTTTTTATAATCATATCACTTTTATAAAAAAATCTCAATTCAATAAAAAAGATTAAAAAAATGCTTGACTTTACAGTAATGCTTTGTTATAATCTTATAGGAAAATAAAGAAAAGCAGATACGCTTTCACCTATGAGGTTCCGTCTTGCATAGGTCAATCATTTAGTATTGTGCACTGTAAGTGTGTCATTGTGTTTGATTGCGGGCGGATTATATCTGCTCGCATTTTTATTTCTTATAATATTTTGGAGGTGCTTACCAATTAGCAATAAGGAACTACAGATCAACGATGAAATTCGTGATAAGGAAATTAGAGTAATCAACTCAGACGGTTCTCAGCTTGGGCTTATGTCTGCTGTTAAGGCTTTAGAAATTGCAGAGTCGCAAAATCTTGATTTGGTTAAGATTGCGCCTCAAGCTAAGCCACCTGTATGTAAGGTAATGGATTACGGTAAATATCGTTTTGAACAAGCAAAGCGAGAGAAAGAAGCTAAAAAGAATCAGCGTGTAATTGATGTTAAAGAAATTAGACTTTCACTAAATATCGACACACATGATTTTAACACAAAAGTAAACCAAGCTACAAAGTTTATCAAAAGTGGCAACAAGGTAAAGGTTTCTATTCGTTTCCGAGGCAGAGAGATGGGTCACCCAGAAATCGGCCAAGACAATATGGACAGATTTGCACAGGCTATGGAAGAGGTAGCAGTTGTAGAAAAACCAGCAAAGCTGGAGGGACGCAATATGCTGATGTTCCTTGCTCCAAAATCAGCTAAGTAAAAGGATAAACTAAGGAGGATAATATTATGCCAAAGATTAAAACACACAGTGGTGCAAAAAAGCGTTTTAAGATTTCTAAGAACGGTAAGGTTATGCGTGCACACGCTAACAAGCGTCACATTCTTAATAGTAGCAAGAAGACAACAAAGCGTAAGAGAGGTCTAAGAAAGAGCGTTGTTACTGACAAGACAAATGTAGCACAGCTAAAGAAGCTAATCCCTTACAAATAATTAAGAGAATAACGTTAAAAATAAATAACCAATACGGAGGTAAAAGAATATGGCACGAGTTAAAGGTGCGATGATGACTCGCAAGAGAAGAAAGAAAGTTTTAAAACTAGCTAAAGGTTACTGGGGTTCAAAGAGCAGACACTTCAAGATGGCTAAGCAGGCTGTAATGAAGAGCGGTAACTATGCATATATCGGCCGTAAGCACAGAAAGAGAGATTTCCGTAGACTATGGATTACTCGTATTTCAGCTGCTTGCAAGAGCAATGGTACAAACTACTCAACATTTATGAACGGTCTGAAGAAGGCTGGCATTACACTTAACAGAAAGATGCTTTCTGAAATTGCAATTGCTGACCCAGCTGCATTCACAAAGCTAGTTGAGCAGGCTTTGAACGCTTAATATAAAAGCTGTAGATGCGTTTGGGAGAATGCTCTCCCAAACGCTTTTTCGTACTCTGAAAAAACATTTGAGGTGAGCATATGCAGCGTATTACGAGTAAGGATAATAACATTGTAAAACATATTTCAAAGCTTATAAAAAGTACCTCTTACCGAAGTGAAAATAAAGAATTTGTAATAGAGGGTGTAAGACTTTGTTGCGATGCTGTTGACAGTGAAGTGAAAATAAAAACAGCTGTATTTTCTGACTCAGCACTTGAAAAATATAGCGAACAAATAAATAAGATTGTAGAGATTTGCGAAAGCACCTTTGTGTTTTCTGATAAGCTGTTTTCTCAAATTTCAGACACAAAGTCACCACAGGGGGTTCTCTGTGTATGTAACGAAGAAATTAAAAAACTTAATATAGAGTCAAGTGGTGTATATCTTGCACTTGAGCATATTCAGGATCCATCAAATATGGGTACAATATTACGTACAGCTGAAGCACTGGGCGTAAAAGGAGTAATACTAACAGAAAATTGTTGCGATATTTATTCTCCTAAGGTGCTTCGTGGTACAATGGGTGCAGGCTTTAGATTACCTGTAACTATATGTGAAAATATGGTTGGTATGGTAAATTCACTTAATTCCCAAGGAGTATCAACAATAGCTACAGTTGTTCATAATAATGCTATGCCAATAACTCAAATACCAAACGAGGATAAAAAGCTATGTGCTGTATTAATTGGTAATGAGGGTAATGGATTAGAGAATGAAACTGTAAATGCGTGTAAAATAAAAGCTACAATACCAATGCTTGGTAGAGCAGAATCACTTAATGCATCAGTAGCAGCCTCAATTTCTATGTGGGAATTATTAAGGGGGTAAGTTTGTGACAGATACCTTAAAATATTGGGTGTGGTTACAGGCTTGTCTTGGTTATGCTAATCCCAAAATAAATATTGTTCGTAGATTTTACCCTTCGGTGATTGATTTTTACGAGGGTGGTAAACAGGAATGGACGTTGTGTGGTTGCTTTACAAACTCAGAGATGAAAAATCTCTGTACATTTACTCTTGAGCAAGCACAGCAAATTATAGCTAAATGTAATCAGCTCGGCTATAAAATGTATACTATGGATATGAAAGAATATCCTAACCAGCTAAAAGAAATTTACGACCCACCTGCTGTACTTTATGTGAACGGAAATTTACCCGATGTAGATAATATTTTATCAATAGCAATGGTAGGAACAAGAAATGCAACAGTTATAGGCAAAAAGCTTGCTTATTCAATTGGTTATGATTTAGCAAAATCAGGTGTAGTTGTAGTAAGTGGTGGTGCTTTAGGTATAGACAGCTCATCACATAATGGTGCCTTAATGGCAGAAGGTAGCACAATTTGCGTGCTTGGCTGTGGTATAAATTATAACTACCTTATGAGCAATGCTGAAATGCGTAGTAAGATAGCACAAACAGGTGCAGTTATTTCAGAATATCCACCTGATGTAGCACCACAAAAATATAGCTTTCCAAAGCGAAACCGTATTATATCAGCTCTATCACAGGGAGTATTAGTGGTAGAGGCAGGAGAGAAAAGTGGTGCGTTAATAACAGCAACAACAGCACTTTCTCAGAATAAAGATGTATTTGCAATTCCAGGTGATGTAACCAATGCAGTGGCATTTGGAACAAATAAGCTTATAAAGCAGGGTGCAAAGCCTGTTACCAACGCACAGGATATTATTGAAGAATATACAAATAAATATTCTCTAACAATAGCAGAACCATTGCCTATTGAACAAATTAGTGATAATATATTAAACAGTATTCCTAACGGAAGAAAAAGAGCTGTTTCTGTAAATCAGATTATTTCTGAAAAAAATAAGGGTATAACATTTGAAAATAAGGACAAACCTATTACAGATAAATGTTCTACAACTAATAAAAATAGTAAAAAAGTGATTGACGATATTTCTGATAATGCAAAATCAATTTACGACATTATTTTTGAAAATCCGTCAACAGTTGATGATATAATTATAAAAACAAAATTACCTGTTTCGGCAATTATGCAGGCTTTTACAGAGCTTGAGCTTGAAGAGGTAATTACAAGAAAATCAGGAGGAATTTATTATCCTGTTTGATTTATACTAAGCATCATTTTTAATATGCTTAGTATTACACAATCAATTGAAATAGAGTTGAAATAAAATTGATTGTATGATTTAAGGAGGATTTTATGTCAAAGTTAGTTATAGTGGAGTCACCTGCTAAAGCTAAGACTATAAAAAAATATTTAGGCGAGGGCTATGAGGTTGTAGCCTCAATGGGTCACGTAAGAGATCTACCTGCAAAAAGACTTAGTGTAAATGTAAGAAAGCGTTTTCAGCCTAATTATGAGATTATTGAGGGTAAAGAGGAGCTTGTTGCAAAGCTGGAAAAGGCAGCAAAAAAAGCAGACTATGTTTATCTTGCAACCGACCCCGACCGTGAGGGAGAAGCTATTTCTTGGCATTTAGCTTATATTCTAGGGCTTGAGCTTAACGAACAGAACAGAGTAGAGTTTAACGAGATTACCAAAACAGGTGTAACCAACGGTATGAATAACCCTCGTTCTATTAATCAGGATCTTGTAGATGCTCAACAGGCAAGAAGAATACTTGATAGACTTGTAGGCTATAAGCTTAGCCCATTTCTTTCAAGATGTATTCGCAGAGGCTTGTCTGGTGGTAGAGTACAATCTGTAGCTGTAAAAATTATAGTAGATAGAGAAAAACAAATTCGTGATTTTAATCCAGAAGAATATTGGACAGTAGATGCTAAATTTTTGCCAAAGGGTGGCAGAAAGCAATTTGTAGCCTCATTGTATGGTACAGAAGAGGGTAAAATAAAAATTACTAATGGTGAAGAGGCACAGCAGATTGTTTCAGAGCTTGAGCAAGAAGAATTTAAAATAACAAAAATTCGTAACGGTACAAGAAAAAGACAGCCAGCACCACCTTTTACAACCTCAACTTTACAACAGGAAGCATCAAGAAAGCTTAACTTCCAGTCACGTCGTACAATGAAGGTAGCTCAGGAGCTATATGAGGGTATCGAAATTCCACAGCTTGGTGCAGTTGGTCTTATAACCTATATGAGAACAGACTCATTAAGAATTTCAAACGATGCTATTGCAGAGGTGACTGAATATATCAAGGGTAGATGGGGCGAAAAATATCTGCCAAAAGAGCCTAGAGTGTTTAAATCAAAATCAAATGCACAAGACGGCCACGAAGCTATTCGTCCTACAATGCCATCACTAGAGCCAGATAAAATAAAAGCAAGCCTTACTAATGACCAGTATAAGCTATACAAGCTTATATGGGAGCGTTTTACAGCTTGCCAAATGGCTGAATGTGTACAAAAAACTACAAGTGCAGATATTCAAGGTGGTAAGTACATCTTTAAGGCAACAGGCTACCGTATTGATTTTGACGGTTTTACAACATTATATGTAGAAAGTCAGGATTCAGCAGAGGAAAAGCAAAAGGAGCTACCACCACTTGAAAAAGATATGATAGTTAAACCTAAAGAGATTATCCCTAATCAGCACTTTACACAGCCACCAGCACGCTTTACAGAAGCGTCACTTATCAAAACACTTGAGGAAAACGGAATTGGTCGTCCATCTACATATGCGGCTACAATTTCTACAATTACTTCAAGAGGCTATGTTAAGCGAGAGGGTAAAACACTCTTCCCAACTGAGCTAGGAGAGGTTTCTACAGAGCTTATGCTCAAGCATTTCCCTAAGATTGTAAATGTTAAGTTTACAGCACAGATGGAAGAAAATCTTGATAAGGTTGAAAATGGCGACCAGCAGTGGGTCAATCTGCTAGAGGATTTTTATGGTGATTTCAACGAAACGCTTAAAACAGCAAAAGAAAACACCAAAGATATGAAAATTAAACTTACCGAGGAAGAAACAGATATTGTATGTGAAAACTGCGGTAGAAAAATGGTAATAAAAATGGGTAGATTCGGAAAGTTTATCGCTTGTCCGGGTTATCCTGAATGTAAAAATGTAAAGAACTTTGTAGAGTCAATAGGAGTTGCTTGCCCTAAATGTGGTGGAGATGTTATTGTAAAGAAATCTCGTAAGGGTAGAGTATTCTATGGCTGTAACAATTACCCTGACTGTGATTTTGTATCGTGGACAGAACCAAGCAACGAAAAATGCCCACAGTGTGGTAGTGTTCTTTACAAAAGAAGAGGTAAAACACCAAAGCTTTACTGTGCAACAGAGGGCTGTGGATTTTCAAAAATTTACGAGGAAGAATAAAATTTATGAGTATAAAGGTAATAGGAGCAGGTCTTGCAGGCTGTGAGGCTGCGTGGCAGATTGCAAACAGAGGAATAAATGTAGAGCTTTACGAAATGAAGCCAAATAAAAAAACACCAGCTCATCACAGTGATAATTTTGCAGAGTTGGTTTGTTCTAATTCGCTAAAAGCCTCAAGAGTAGCAAGTGCAGCAGGTCTTTTAAAGGAAGAAATGCGAAATCTTAATTCTCTGCTTTTAATGTGTGCAGATAAATGCAGTGTATCTGCTGGTGGTGCTTTAGCTGTAAATCGTGATGATTTTTCTGCTATGGTTACAGAAAAAATAAGAAATCACCCTTATATTACAGTGGTTGAAGAAGAAATAAACGAATTACCACAGGACGGTATATGCGTAATAGCCACTGGTCCTCTTACCTCAGATACTCTGGCTGATAATATCAAAGAAAAATTTGGTGGAGCATTAAGCTTTTTCGATGCAGCTGCACCAATTGTAACATCAGAGTCAATAGACTTTGACAGTGCATTCTTTGCCAGTCGTTACGACAAGGGCAGTGGTGACGATTACATAAACTGTCCTATGAATAAAGAAGAATACGAGATTTTTCATACTGAGCTTGTAAATGCAGAAAGAGCACCTCTAAAGGATTTTGATGTGCAAAATCCTAAGGTGTACGAGGGCTGTATGCCAATAGAGGTTATGGCACAGCGTGGTGCAGATACAATCCGTTTTGGCCCTATGAAGCCTGTAGGACTTAGAGACCCAAAAACAGGTCATCGCCCTTGGGCTGTTTTACAGCTTCGTAAAGAAAATAACGAGGGTACATTATATAATTTAGTAGGCTTTCAGACGAATTTAAAATTTCCTGAGCAGAAAAGAGTGTTTTCGCTAATACCTGCTTTAAAAAATGCAGACTTTGTAAGATATGGTGTAATGCATAGAAATACTTTTATTAATTCACCACAACTTCTAAATTCAGATTTTTCACTAAAAGAAAATAAAAATATTTTCTTTGCAGGTCAAATGACAGGTGTAGAGGGCTATATGGAGTCTGGTAGCAGTGGATTAATGGCTGGTATTAATGCAGCAAGATTATATAAAGGTGTTGATACTGTTACATTACCCGATTGTACTATGATAGGGGCACTATCTGCATATATTAGTAACCCAACAGTTACTAATTTTCAGCCAATGGGTGCAAATATCGGTATTTTACCACAGCTTGACGAAAAGATAAGAGATAAAAAGCTAAAAGCAGAAAAGCACGCAGAGCGTTCACTTTCTGTATTAGCTGAATTTATAAAAGAAAATCAGATTTAATGGTTAGGTGTATCTGAAAACTCAAAGTAAATGTTTATTTTTGTTTTCAGATACTCCATAAATGATTTTACAGATGAGTGTTAAAGGATTTTAAAAGGGTTATATTTATGGTTAAAAGAAAGACTAGTGTAAAATCTATATTATTAGCTATATTGCTATCGTTGTTTATAATATTTTTAATTTTTTCCGCCTTTATAGGTTCACAGGTAGTTTTAAACTCTACACAGCTTGTTACAAACGAGGAAACAAAGGGGATACCTGAGGGATTATGGGGAAAATATAATATGGATTATGATGCATTTTGCGAGAAATATACAATTGAAAATATCAGCCTACCGTCAACATACGATGAGCATACTATTCCTGTTGATTTTATATATGAAGATAAAAATAACACAGATATTGTAATTATGGTACATGGTTTAGGTGATAATCGTTATTCAAATTATCCCATAGCTGAATTTTTTCTGGAAAGTGGTTATAGTGTTATTACATATGACCAAAGAAGTACAAACGAAAACACAGCTGAAAAAACAACCTTTGGATATAGAGAAAAATATGACCTTATTAATTGTATTAGCTATGCAAAGCCATTTGCAAAGGGTAATAGAATAATAATATGGGGTACATCGTATGGTGCTACAACAGCGATACAGGCAATAAATTATAATAGAGTTTGTAAAGATGTTAAATATCTTATTCTTGATTGTCCTGTAAGTAATATGGAGTGGATGGTTGAAGAAGAAATTAAAAAAATGAATATCCCTCTTCCTACTGGTTATATGGTATGGTGTGGAAGTGTTATGAATGATGTTATGTTAGGTTTTCCGTATGATGAAGTCGATTCTGCTAAATTAGCAAAAAATATTCATGTTCCAACACTTGTTATTAATAGCAAGGCTGATAGTGTAACACCATATTTTATGGGTAAAGAAATTTATGATAATCTTCCATGTGTTATAAATGCAGAGAATCGTTCAAGGTTAAATGAACTTTGGACTGTTGAAGATAGTGAACACGCAGAAGTATGGCTTGATCATAACGAGGAATATCGTAATAAAGTAAATTCATTTATTGAAAGTTGTTATGGATATTACATAGAAGAGAGAATTTTTAACAATTAAAAATTTAAAATATAAAACGAGGATTATTTATGAAAATTATAGTAGATGCTTTTGGTGGAGATAATGCACCCCTTGAAATAATTAAAGGCTGTGCAATGGCAGTTGAAGAATATGGTGTAGAAATTATTCTTACAGGTAATGAAGAAATAATAAAAAGTGTTTCCACAGAAAATAATATTCCACTTAACAATATAGAAATAGTTCATACAGATGTTGTTGTATCACCTGATGATGATGCCTCAGTAGTAGTTAAAAGTAAAAAAGACTCGTCTATGGGTTTAGGTTTTCAGCTACTTGCAGAGGGTAAAGGTGATGCTTTTGTGTCAGCTGGTAACAGTGGTGCATTAGTTATGGGTAGTACTCTTATTATAAAAAGAATAAAGGGTATAAAGCGACCTGCATTTTCTCCTGTTATGCCAAAGTCACAGGGGTGCTTTATGCTTATAGATGGTGGTGCAAATAACGAGGTTCGTCCCGAAATGCTACAGCAATTCGGAATAATGGGTTCAATCTATATGAATAAGGTTATGGGTATTGAAAACCCACGAGTAGGCCTTGCTAATGTAGGTACAGAGGAACACAAGGGTACTCAGCTACAGCACGATGCATATAAGCTGTTAAGTCAAAGCAATCTTAATTTTGTTGGCAATGTAGAGGGCAGAGATATTCCTGCTGATGCTTGCGAGGTTTTGGTAACAGATGGTTTTAACGGAAATATGATTTTAAAAACCTATGAGGGTGTTGCTATGGAGCTGATGAACAAAATCAAGTCAGTTTTTAGCAAGAATATAAAAAATAAGCTTGCCGCAGGTATAATTATGAAGGATCTAAAAATACTTGCAAAAGAAATGGATTACAACGAATATGGTGGTGCGGCAATTATGGGTGTAAACAAGCCAGTATTTAAGGCACACGGAAGTTCAACAGCTAAAACTTTAAAAAATGCAATTAAGCTTACTATGCAATTTGTAGAAGGTAATGTAATAGAAGAAATAAGCAAAAATATCTAATCCAATAAGAAAGGAGTATTCAGAATGGAAGAGCTTGAAAAAAGCCTTGGCTATAAGTTTAAAGAAATTAATTATCTAAAAACAGGGCTTACTCATTCTTCTTATGCTAATGAGAATAAAAAGAATAATATCAAGTGCAACGAAAGACAGGAGTTCC
>JAXJQK010000090.1:0-21966 GCA_036311185.1 Acutalibacteraceae bacterium
GTAACAATGTAGTTTACCTAAATGCTAGTGCTATTAATACAGGTGACGAGAGATATGCTATCTATGTATGGAAGTCAGAGTCAGACAGTAAGTGGGTTGACATGACATCAGCTGGTTCAGGTCTATATCAGGCAAATGTTCCAGATGGTTATACAAACATTATTTTCTGTAGAATGAATGGTTCTACAACTGATAACAACTGGAATACAGGTACTCTTTGGAATCAGTCAGCAGACCTAACATTTAATAGCAGTCAGAACTTATTCACAGCTACTGGCTGGAATGGTGCTCAATTTAATGGTAATTGGTCAGCTAAATAATTAAAACCGATTATAATTAATAATCATTCTGAAAAGATTTGATTAAAAATTAAATAGTTAGTTTTGGAAAAATCCCACCTTGCTTTTAGCAGGGTGGGATTTTTGCATAGATATAGACGGTTCAAAAAAATTTTATAAAAATTCTTAAATTACTAGCATTTTTTATCTAATAAGTGTATAATAAAGGATAACAGCGTTAAAGTGTATTACAATATGCTCAGTTGTTAAAAATATGTTTATGGGAGTAATGCTTATATGGAAATTTTGAAAAAAGCTGTTTTGCTTGCTAAAGAGCGAAATCTTGATATATGTCTTGCTTCCACAACGGGTAATACAGCAAGGTCTGCACTTGAGGTAATAAGTGAGATTAATTACACTGGCAAGTTAGTTGTAGTAAGAAATGTCTGTGGTTTTCATAACCCAGGTGAAACAGATATGGATAATAATGTATACAACGAGCTTATCGAAAAAGGTGTAACGGTTATTACAGCTGCACATACATTAAGTGGCTGTGAACGTGGTATCTCTAAAAAATATTCGGGTGTGTACCCTGTACAAATCATTGCGGATTCTTTGCGTATGCTCGGGCAAGGCGTAAAGGTCTGTGTGGAAATTTCATTAATGGCAAATGATGCAGGAGCTATTACATATGGTAAGCCTGTTGTCTGTGTGGCTGGTAGTGGCAGTGGTGCTGACACAATATGTATAGTTACACCGGCATATTCTGCATCAGTGCTTGATACTAAGATTAATGAAATTATAGAAAAGCCTGATTTGTATTGATAAACTGTAATTTACAAAAGGAGAGTTTTACATATGGAAAAGAAAAATTTAGACTGGGCTAATATTGGTTTTGGCTACAGAAAAACAGATAAAAGATACGTTGCAACATATAAAGACGGCAAATGGGATAATGGTGCTCTTATAGATGATGATACAATTACAATGAGTGAATGTGCTTGTGTTTTGCAATATGCTCAAACTTGCTTTGAGGGTTTAAAGGCTTATACAACAGCAGACGGTAGAATTGTTTGCTTTAGACCTGATCTTAATGCTCAAAGAATGGCTGATACTTGTAAAAGACTTGAGATGCCTGTACTATCAACAGAGCAGTTTGTTGAGGCTATAAAAGAGGTTGTACTTGCTAACGAAGCATATGTTCCACCTTTTGGTTCAGGTGCTACACTTTATATCAGACCATTTATGTTTGGTATAAATGCTGTAATAGGTGTAAAGCCTGCTGATGAATATCAGTTCAGAGTATTTACAACACCTGTTGGTCCTTACTTTAAGGGTGGTGCAAAACCTATTACTATTAAGGTTAGTGATTTTGACAGAGCTGCACCAAATGGTACAGGTAATGTAAAAGCAGGATTAAACTATGCAATGAGTCTTCATCCTATTGTTACTGCACACGCAGAGGGCTATGATGAAAACCTTTATCTTGACCCTGCAACAAGAACTAAGGTAGAAGAAACAGGTGGTGCGAACTTCTTGTTTATTACAAAGGATAATAAGGTTATAACACCTAAGTCAGACAGTATTCTACCATCAATTACAAGACGTTCACTTATGACTGTTGCTAAGGAATATCTTGGTCTTGAAACAGAAGAGCGAGAGGTTTACTTGGACGAGCTTAAGGACTTTGCTGAGTGCTGTCTATGTGGTACAGCCGCAGTTGTTTCTCCTGTTGGAAAGATTGTAGACCACGGAAATGAAATCTGCTTCCCAAGTGGTATGGAAAAAATGGGACCAATCTGCCAAAAGCTATATGATACTTTAACAGGTATTCAAAAGGGAGAAATCGAAGCACCTGAGGGCTGGATTTGCGAAATTAAATAATTTTTACATAGTATAAAACAGTAATGGTAATTGCAGTGTTAACTGCAATTACCAATTTTAGCATTTAGTAAGGATAATAAAATAAAGAAATAAGGAAAAGTAGGTGTAGTATATGAGATATTTAAAAAAATCACAAAAGCTTGATAATGTTTGCTACGATATAAGAGGTCCTGTAATGGACGAAGCCAACAGAATGATAGCACAAGGTGAAGAAATTTTAAAGCTCAATATAGGAAACCCAGCTGTTTTTGGCTTTAGAGCACCACAGAATATTCTTGATAAAATGTCATCAAGCCTAGTTGATACAGAAGGCTATTCCGATTCAAAGGGTATTCCAAGTGCAAGAATGGCTATTGTAGAGTACTACAAGAAAAAAGGAATACATAATGTTACTATAGATGATGTTTATACAGGTAATGGTGTAAGCGAGCTTATTACAATGTCTATGCAGGGCTTGCTTAATAATGGTGACGAAATGCTTGTACCTGCTCCTGACTATCCATTATGGACAGCATCTGTAACGCTTGCAGGAGGTAAGGCTGTTCATTATACTTGTGATGAAAAATCTAATTGGTATCCTGATATAGAGGATATCCGTAAAAAGATTACTGATAAAACAAAGGGTATAGTTGTAATTAATCCAAATAACCCTACAGGTGCATTATATCCAAAGGAGATTTTACAGCAGATTGTTGACCTTGCAAGAGAGCACGAGCTTATAATTTTTGCAGATGAAATTTACGACAGACTTGTTTTAGACGGTAAAGAGCATACAGCGATTGCATCACTTGCACCTGATTTAATGGTAGTAAGCTTTAATGGACTTTCAAAATCACATTTAATAGCTGGCTATCGTTGTGGCTGGATGTGCTTATGTGGTGATAAATCAAAATGCAAGGATTATATAGAGGGACTTAATTTGTTGTCATCAATGCGTTTGTGCTCAAATGTTCCTGCACAGTCAGTAATCGAGCTTGCATTGGCTGAAACAGAAGAAACAGAGAAAATGCTTTTACCAGGTG
Source organism: Acutalibacteraceae bacterium (assembly GCA_036311185.1). Taxonomy (GTDB): domain Bacteria; phylum Bacillota; class Clostridia; order Oscillospirales; family Acutalibacteraceae; genus CAG-964. Next base: position 3,185 of record JAXJQK010000090.1, read on the forward strand.
GAAGAGTATATGAGCAAAGAAATTTCATTTATAATGCTCTTAACAATATTCCTGGAGTTTCAGCAGTTAAGCCAGAGGCAGCCTTTTATATATTCCCTAAGATAGATATTAATAAGTTTAATATAAAAGATGATGAAAAAATGGTGCTTGATATCCTAAAGCAAAAGCATATTTTGCTTACTCACGGTGGTGGTTTCCATTTAGAAACACCTGACCATTTCAGAATTGTTTACCTGCCAGAGGTTGAAACATTGAAAAAAGCATCTGATAAGCTCACAGAATTTTTCAGCGAGTATAAACAGAATTAATAAAAATAATAACAACAGGGTTTCAGATGTGTTTTCTGAAACCCTGTTTGTTTACTCTATCAACATTTCTGCAATAATTGTATTAGATACTAAAAATCCATTTTTTGTTAATGCTATTTTATCGTCAGTAACTATTGTTAATTTATATTTTTCATACTTTTTAGCAATTTCTATACATTGGGTTGGAACAGGTTTACCAAAAAGCTTTTCGTATTCTTTAAAGATTAATCCCTCTGCTAATCTTAGTCTCAGCATAATGTATTCTTCTGCATTTGCCCCTGTGCCATCATAAATAATATTGTTATTGTAAAAATCCTCAAAGCTTCTTGGATAGTAAAAACGTTTATTATCCATCATAGAATGTGCAGATGTACCTATTCCAAGGTACTCGTCACAATTCCAATATTTTAAATTATGTGTACTTTCATATCTCTTTTTTGCAAAGTTAGAAATTTCATATTGCTCATATCCTTTTTCAGTTAGATAGTTTTGCATTGTAAGGTATAATTCAGCTTGCATATCATCATCAGGTAAATTAAGATTAGATGCAAGTTTTTTATACGGAGTGTTTTCCTCAACCTTTAGTATATATGCAGAAATATGTGTGGGATTTTGCTCAACACAAAAATCAATTGAGCCTATAAGACTTTCTTTAGTTTGCTCCGAAATTCCTACCATTAAATCAAGAGATATATTTTCAATTCCAGCTTTTTTTATTTTATCAACAGCTTTCTCTACATCACTGTTGCTGTGTTTTCTACCGAGTAGTTTAAGTTCATTTTTGTGTGCTGACTGCACCCCTAGAGAAATTCTGTTTACACCACATTTAGCAAGCTGATTAAAATCAATATTTAAAGCAGAATTAGGATTCATCTCAATTGTAATTTCAGGAGATATCATATTAAAGCTATCCTGTGCTTTTTTAACAATTTCAGAAAGGTATTCTGTACCAATTGTGCTCGGTGTTCCACCACCTATATATATAGTATTGAATTTCTTATCTTTATAAATAGGAGAAAAATAATCCATTCTATCAAGCAAATACTTAACATATCTACTTATTTCTTCTTTGTTTTCAGCCTTAGAAAAAAAGTCGCAGTATAAGCACTTGTTAGAGCAAAATGGTATGTGTATATATAATCCTGCAAAATGGTTCATAGTAAATCATTCTTTCGTGTAAATTAATAGATTAATTAGATTATATTCTAAAGCTATTTGTAAAGTCAACTTATAATGTAGAAAACTATATTAATAAGGTTGACAATTGTAGGTAATCTAAGTAAAATATTTGTTGGACTAGAAACAAATATTAACATTATTATATATAGTAATCGGAGGAGTTATTTTGTCAAATTTTAAGAATGAGATAGAAAAGCGTAGAACCTTTGCTATTATTTCACACCCAGACGCAGGTAAAACAACACTTACAGAAAAACTCTTGCTATACGGTGGAGCAATTAATACAGCTGGTTCAGTAAAAGGTAAAAAAACATCAAAGCACGCTGTTTCTGACTGGATGGAAATAGAAAAGCAGAGAGGTATTTCGGTTACATCGTCTGTATTACAGTTTAAATATGACGGATATTGCATAAACATTCTTGATACACCTGGACATCAGGATTTCTCAGAGGATACTTATCGTACACTTATGGCAGCTGATTCTGCTGTAATGGTTATAGATGGTTCAAAGGGTGTTGAGAATCAGACTAAAAAGCTGTTTAAGGTTTGCGTTATGCGTAATATCCCTATTATTACATTTATAAATAAAATGGATAGAGAAGCAATGAATACCTTTGATTTGCTTGAAGATATAGAAAATGTACTTGGTATTCACACTTACCCTGTAAACTGGCCTATTGGTTGTGGTAAGGAATTTAAGGGCGTTTACGACAGACATTCAAAGCAAATACTTGCATTTACAGCTAATAATGGTCAAAAAGAGGTTGAAGAGCAGGTTATTGATGTGTCTGATGCTAACATTGCTGACTACATTGGTGATGACCACGCAGAGCAGTTGCTTGAAGAAATTGAACTTCTTGATGGTGCAGGCGATGATTTTGATATAGAGGCTGTTCGTAATGGTAAGCTTACACCTGTGTTCTTTGGTTCAGCTCTTACAAACTTCGGTGTTGAACCATTTCTTGAGAATTTCTTAAAGCTTACAACTTCACCATTGCCACGAAAAACAGAAAGCGGTGAGGTGGATCCTCTTTCAGATAGCTTTTCAGCATTTGTATTTAAAATACAAGCTAATATGAATAAGGCTCATAGAGATAGAATAGCATTTATGAGAATTTGTTCAGGTAAATTTGAAAAGAATATGGAGGTTTTCCATGTTCAAGGTAATAAGAAAATGCGACTTTCTCAGCCACAGCAGATAATGGCACAGGAGAGAGAGGTTGTAGAAGAAGCCTATGCAGGCGATATTATAGGTGTGTTTGATCCAGGTGTGTTCTCTATAGGAGATACAATTTGTATGGCTAATAAAAAGTGTAAGTTCCAAGGTATACCAACCTTTGCACCAGAGCATTTTGCACTTGTTCGTCAAAAGGATACTATGAAGCGTAAGCAGTTTATAAAAGGTACCGACCAGATTGCACAGGAGGGTGCTATTCAGATATTCAGAGAGCTTGGTTCAGGTATGGAAGAGGTAATAGTAGGTGTTGTAGGTACTCTACAATTTGAAGTTCTTGAATATAGACTAAAGAACGAATATAATGTAGATATTATAATGAATACATTACCATATCAATATATCCGTTGGATAGCTAATGAAGATATAGATCCTAAAAAGCTTGATTTGGCATCAGATACAAAGAGAATACAAGACCTGAAAGATAATAACCTGTTACTGTTTACAAGTGAATGGAGTATTAATTGGGCTTTAGAGCACAATAAGGGCTTAATTCTACAGGAATTTAGCGAGAACTAAAAAATATATACGATAGAAAATCGGTGAAGTGAAGAACTTTACCGATTTTCTTTTTATAATGAATAAGATTATAAATAGATGACAAACTAAATGTAAAAAATTACATTTTGTAACCGTAGTTGTAACAAATCTAAGAAGTATTTTATTGAAATGTAGAGTGAATTTGAATATAGATGTTTGTAAATTTTTTATTAATGAATTATTACTAAAAATATGTATTGTTAAGCATATAAATAATAAAGTGTAGTAAATTGATTAAAATAATCTTATTATATAATAAATTTGCTGTAATCTTGTATTAAACAGGTTAAAAGTTTTATTGTGAAAAAGTTATAAATAAATGTAGATAAATATATGATTATTGTGCTAAGTGAAATATTTTGAAAAAAACCTTGCAATTTATTCATATGTATGTTAAACTGTAACCAAATTGTTACCAATTGTAATTGTTGTAACTCTGTTTTACATATCCTTGGTAACAAAATTTGTAACCGGTTTAACCGGTTTTATTTACGCAATTAATCGTATTATTTGTAACAATGGATATTTGCATAAATTCAAGGAGGTTTATTCCAATGCACAAACAAAGTAAAGGAAAGATAATTCTATCTGTACTATTGTCAGTTATTATGATTTTCTCAGTAGTAACAGTTGGAACAGTGTCTATGTCAGCAGAAACAAGTACAGGTATCGGCTTGTGTGCATATGCACTTAATGCATATAACGAGGGCTGGCCATATGTATGGGGCGGTTGCTCATACGGTGCGGTTGACTGTTCAGGTCTTATTCACAGCTACAACGGTGTAGGCGGTGTTCGTACAGATATGCTTTCCAGCTCACAATCAGCAGGTCTTGATTGGGGTTATGTGTCAAACGGTGTTCCTAATGTTCATGGTCTTGGTTTACACAAGCCTGGTCATGGTGGTGTTTACGTAGGTAGCAATCAGGTGATTGATGCTCGTGGTACAAACTGGGGTATTATATATGCATCACTTAATTCTGTAAACTGGGTTGAGTGGTACAAGATTGTTGGTGTAAGCTACCCAGAAAATGGTTGGGTTAAGTTCGATGGCGAGTCTTTCTATTATGAAGATGGTGAGTATATCGAAAGTACAACAAGAACAATTGATAATGTTAAGTATACATTTGACTCATTAGGTCGTTCAGACAAAGAGCCTCCAAAGGATGCTTATGAGGTTACAGATTATTCTAAGGGTCAATCAAGCTCTTCAGGCTCAACAACAAAATATTTAAAGATTGGTTCTCAGGGAGAGAAGGTTAAAGAAGTTCAGCAAATGCTAAAGGATCTTGGTTATTTCGATGATGAGGTAACAGGATATTACGGCACATACACTGCTGCTTGTGTTAAGGAATTCCAGGCTGATGCTAAAATCGAGGTTGACGGTATAGTTGGTCCTGAATTTATGAGCACAATCAAGAGTGACAAGGCTCCATCTAAAAATGGAGCAGGTACATCAAATGACTCATCAGATGATAAAAAAGAAGAAACTGAGGCTCCTACAGAGAAGGTAACTGAAGCAGTTACAGAAACTCCTACAGAGGTAGTAACTGAAGAGGTTACAGAGGAAGAAACTGAGGCTCCTACAGAAGAGGTTACAGAGGAAGCAACAGAGGCTACAGAGGAATCTACAGAAGAAGCTACAGAAAAGGCTACAGAGGAAGTAACAGAGGCACCTACAGAAGCTCCTACATTGCCACCAACTCCACTTGAAGACGGCATTATTTACTATAGCGAGAATGATGTAGATGGTTGTACAGAGATTGCTGATATGCAGACAAGACTTATAGAGCTTGGATACTATACAACAGGCATTACAGGTGTATTTGATGATAATACATTAGTTGCACTTCAAAAATATTTTGCAGCTTCTGAGCTAAAGGCTGAAAGCTTTATTACACGTGAGCAGTATGATGTTCTTATGTCAGATTCAGCTATAGCAAATCCTGAAAATTCTGATTATACACAGGAAGAAATAAATAATGTTCAAGCTATGCTTGTAAAGCTTGGTTACCTAGATAACGCAACAGGTGTTTACGATGACACAACAGTTTCTGCTGTAAAGACAGCTCAGGCTAACTTTGATATGGAAGTAACAGGTGAGATTACAGATGAGTTTGTAAAAGCTCTTGAGCTTGCAGTAGCAAGAAAGGATTCACAGGTTACTACAGTAACAACTACTACAACAGGAACTACAACATCAAATAACACAAGCACTACAACAAGTGCTACAACTGCTACAACTACAGTAACAAATGCTACAACAGCAGCAAAGAGTGCACCTTTAACAGGTTATTTCCAAGAGGTTTCAGCACCTGATTCATCAGATGATACAGCATTTTTAATTGTATCAGGTATGATGCTTACACTTGCACTAGGTACAGCTGTTGTATACCTAAAAAACAGATTAGTAAGTAAGAAAAGTAAATAATATTCTTAATTTAATAATTTAAAAGATTTAACCACCACATACTTTGTTGTGATTTAGCAAAGTATGTGGTGGTTTTTTAGTTTGTCGAAAAATGATATAAAAACAGCTGTTTATAGTGTTATTGCTAAAATATATTTTATGTATATTGACAAGTTTTTAATAATTTGTTATTATTTATAATAACTTAGCAAATTATTGTAAGATGGTTTAGGTAGTATCTGGAAACAGAAAAATGACTGAATATTTCGCTAATACGAGGCAAATTCAAGCGAACAAAACGGAGAAACACTGACGTATTTCGAGTATTTTTTGCGAAGAAATTGCCCGTAATTAGTAGAAATAGATAGTTGTTTTGAGTTTTCAGATACGACCTAGTATATAACACCACTGTTCTAAAAGAATTAGACAGTAGGGAAAGATTTGAACTTCAAGAAATATTTTTAATTGATAAAAATTTTGCTTTTTATCTGTAAACAAATTTTTTTGTGGTAAATTACAGAAATTATCAATAGTTATTTCGTTCAAATCTTTTTTATTTGTTTTAGTTTTTTATTATATGGGGTTGTATCATTAAGACTAAAGAGTTATATAAAATAAAACTTGGCATTTTAATTTTAATTGTGTATTGGTTTGGAGGATATATGGCAGAGAACAAAAGAAATATTATTAATATGACAAATATTATTAAAAGATATTATATAAATCAGCCTAATGAACTGCAAATATTGAATGGAATTAATTTGCGTGTTGATGAGGGTGAATTTGTTGCGATTGTAGGACAGTCAGGTTCTGGTAAGAGTACTCTTATGAATATTATTGGTGCTCTTGACAGACCAACTGAGGGAGAGTACTTTTTTAATAATCGTGACATATCTAAAATGACCGATAAGGAATTAAGTAAAATCAGAAATACTGAAATCGGCTTTGTTTTTCAAAATTTTAACTTGATTCCAAGAGCGTCTGCTTTAAAGAATGTTGAAATGCCAATGCTTTATGCTAAGGTAGGTAGAAAAGAGAGAACCAGTCGTGCAAAGGAGTTGCTTGAACTGGTAGAAATGGGTGCCAGATATAATCATAATCCGAATGAATTATCTGGTGGTCAAAAGCAGAGAGTTGCCATAGCAAGGGCTTTGGCTAACAATCCTAAGCTTATACTGGCAGATGAGCCTACAGGTGCATTAGATACAAAAACAGGTAGAACAGTTATGGATATTTTTCATAAGCTTCATTCTGAAGGTAAAACTATTGTACTTATCACCCATAGTCCTGAACTTGCTGAGGAAACAGAACGTATTATTACTATTTCTGATGGTAGTATTATAAGCGATAGTGGGGAGAAAAAAATATTGGATTAATTTTATACGTGAATCAGATACGACCTAGATAATTATATTATTTAATTGTACTGTGTTACTTACATAGCTTTAATAATAAGGCTTAGATTTCGCTGATTACGGAGGTTGGATATGCGAAAAACGTTGATTTTAGTTGTGAGTGCTTTTATGACTGTTAATATGTTGGCATCGTGTGAAAACAACAATTCAGAAGCTGAAGTAAGCGTTACGGTTGAAAATTGTGATATGCACAATATTTTTGACAGCGTGTCTTCAAAAGGTACTATCGAGCAGGATACAGGAACTTATACAGTATCTACAGATATTGAATCATATTGTGTAAAAAATGTTTATGTTAAGGTAGGAGATAGTGTTAAAGCCGGAGATAAAATCTGCGAATTTGATACTGAAAATATCAAACAGCAAATTTCTGATATTAAAAAGAAAATTTCTGAGGGTGAATTGCTGGATGAGCAGAGCTTAAATAGTAAAAAATCAGAGCTTGAGTATTTAAAAAACTCTCAGAAAATTAAGCTTGAGAATTTAGAGAAAAACATTTCGTTAGCTCAGAAAAAATATAATGATGCAAGCGATAAATATAACAAGGCATTAGAAAATCGTAATAACACTCAAAAACAGTATGATGAAGCCAAGGCTGGGTTGGATAATGCAAAAACTGAAGAGGAAATTGCAAGTTGTAGCAGTCAATGTGAGCTTTATCAAAATCAGCTTAGTATGTATGCTCAAGAATGTGATACATATTATACCTTGATGTCAGAGTATAAGAATACTCTTAGTTCAAGTCAATCAGAATACGATTCTATTAAAATAGAAAGTAATCGTGAAATTGATAGACTTCAATATGAGATTGACTCATATAAATCTGGTAATAATGAATATACTGAAAGCTTAGAAAAGCTTAATAAGGTATTGAAAAATTCAGTAATATATTCACCTTCTGACGGTGTTGTTACAAGTGTTAATGTTGAAAAAGGAAAAACTGATGTTGAAAGTAATTTAGCAACAATTGTTAATGATAACAGTAAGGTTATACATATGGAGATTACCGACAGAGATTTACTGTCAATCACTGAAGGTATGGATGTTGAATTTTATCTATTATCAGATAGTTCAAATATTTTAAATGGAACAATTTCAAAAATCAACTATGTTAAAGGTGAAAACGGCTTTGATGTCTATGTTACCAGCAACGATATTCAGGATAAAAGTATAGGAATGAATGTTTCTTGTAACATTGTTACTATTGATAAGGATGTTACATCTGTTAGTAATAGTGCTGTATGGCAAAAGGAAGGCGATTCTGATAATTATTATGTGTATGTAGCAGAGCCGTCTTCTGAAGGCTTATATGTTCTTAATGAATGTAAAGTTGATATTGGAGTTAAGAATGGTGAGTATGTTGAAATTGTAAATAGTGATTTTGATGAAGATGCTCATATTGTTAATTCTGATACTTCTGTTTTAACTGATGGTATGGTAGTTGGAATTACAGATACAGAATTAAGTGATGAATAATACAGTTGTATTTGTGTTATCTGGCAATTCATTTAAACTGAGGTATGTTTGAAAAATAGGAATTACTTTCTATTTTTAGATACCCCTAATGAAAGGAATGTAAAATGTATTATATTGAACAAATTTACTACATACTGTCAGATATGATGAAAAATAAAATGCGTGTGTTTTTGACAATGATTGGTATTATTGTTGGAGTATGCTCAGTTGTTATGATTATTTCAGTTGGTTTTTCAGCTACACGCATGGTTGAATTGTATTTTTCAGGTAGTCTTGGCAGTAATCGTGTTCGTATTGATGTGTATTCTATTAATGGTACTGATGATTACGATATGACGTACAATGAATTAATGACGTTGGTTGATTCTGATGATATGTTTTTAGGAGCATTACTTGAGAGTGATGGTAATGTTTTGGGAAAAGTTACTATTGATGAAACTCACTATGCTCCGGCTAACTTAAAGGGTGTTTCAGATTGTTATTCTCAGGCTTACCAGATGATTATAGAGGCTGGTAGATTTATTAATGCTACTGATTCTGCTAATGTGAGCTCTTCTGTTGTTATTTCTGATATTATGGCAGAATGTTGTTTTGATAGTGTAGATAATGCATTGGGTCAATCAATCAGTATTAGTAATGATGAGGGTACATTGATTGATGCTGTTGTTGTTGGTGTTTACAAAGCTGTTGATAGTACAGGAAAACTTAATCGTTTAAAAGATAAACATCAATGGGTATCAAATATTTATTGTTCCTATGAGTATTTTAACAAATGTATGAATATTGATACAAATAATTTAAAGTATGATATTGTTGATTTAGTTGTAGATAATGATGTCGATGTTGAAAGTGCTGTAAACTATACTATGAGATATTGTATGGGAAGATTTGAGGATAAGGAAGATTATAGATATGATGTTTATAGTGGATATTCACAGGCATCAGATACCAATGATACAGTTTATTTATTAATGCTTGTATTTGTTGCAGCGGCAGTACTTTCGCTGATTGTTGGTGGTATCAGCCTGATGAATACGATGCTTGTAAATGTTAAGGAGAGAACCAAGGAAATTGGTACAAAAAAAGCTATCGGTGCTAGTAATGCAGATATTGTAATTCAATTTGTAACGGAATCTGTTATGATTTGTCTTATTGCCTGCATAGTTGGAATAATTCTCAGCTTTATTTTGTTGTTTTTTATTCAACAGAATTTGAGTGTGTTCTTTAATATGGTAACAGATGATGCACTGAGGTATTTCCTTAATACAAGCAATATATCTGTTACGGTTAATGGTTATGCTGTTTTGATATCTGCTCTGTTCTCAATTACGGTAGGTGTTACTTTTGGAGTGTATCCAGCTTTGAAAGCGGCAAGAATGTCTATAACAGATGCGTTAAGATATGAATTATAATGTGTTTTTACAACCTATTTAAGCAATAAGCGTTATGCTTCTGCTTAGGGAAGGAAATTTAATATGAAATTATTAAAAGAGAAAAAATATTTTAAGTACATATTGATTTCACTTATAGTGCTTATATTGTTAGTGGTTGGTTATTTTATAATGGTAAATAAATCTGCTGTTGAGGTTGATTCGGTAGATTGTTTTACTCTTAAAACTGCTAATTTATATAAAAGTATAAATGTTTCAGGTAAAGCAGTTTCAGATAAAGTTACCAATATCTTTTCCGAGGGTGAAATGCCTGTTGATAAGGTTTATGTTAAAGTTGGTGACAATGTTAAGGTTGGAGATGTAATTTGTAAGCTTGATGCTTCTGAAATTGAAAAACAGCTTAAAAATTATCAGAAAATGCTAAAGGATTTTGATGAGTATCATGCTTTAGCTCTTGAAAATTATTCGGATGATGTTACATATATAAATGAGTATAGTGATGCGAATCTGTTGGAGCTTAAAAACAGAATTGATCAATATCAGAAGAATTATGATGAAGCAAAGGCATTTGAAGATGAGTATAAGAAGCAATATGATACGGCAGCCCAAAATGCTGAAAATCTGAGTAATAATATAGCTAAACTCGATGAAAATATAAAAGCTTTGCAAGAAAATCCTGAGAATACCGATGTTGATATTGTAGAAAAGATAGCTGAACTTCAAAAGGATAAGGCTAAGAATGAGGAAATGTATAATCTTGCTGAAAATGAAAAAATCTTTTATTCTGAGAAGTGTAAATCTTATAATGAAAATGCAAAGGAAATTCACGAAATACTTGAGCAATTAAAGGGACAATATGAGCTTTTAAAGGTTGAAAGTGATAAATCTGTAGCTTCAGCAGAGAATAGTAAAAAATACGCTGAACTGGATAAAACAATAAGAAATAACTATATTGAACAGATAGATATTTTAAAGAAAAAGCTTGAAAAAACAGAGATTACATCTACAGTAAGTGGAGTAGTTTCTGATATATATGTTCAAGATGGTGGATATGTATTTGGTGGAAAAATATGCCAGATTCAGGATCATAATAAACTGCATTTTGAAGCATATGTTCTTCCTGATAATATTGAAGAATTAACAAAAGATAGTAAATTGATTTTGCAGTTTGCGTCCAATAATTATGAAGATGTTTATGGACATATTACTGATATTGACAGCTATTATGATAATGAAAATGGCGGTTACAAAATTTCATTTACAACAGATGAGGATATAGATAGTTATGATATTTATCCTGGATTTGTTGTATCGGTAAAAATTATACTTGCAGAACGTCACGATATTTTTACAGTGCCTTACGATTCTATTGCAGAAGGTGAAAATGGAAAGTATTATGTTGAAAAATATGATGAGGCAACTGATACGAGTGAAACTATTGAGGTTACAAAGGGCTTGATAACAGATTATTATATTGAAGTAAGCTCAGAGCAGCTCCAAGAAGGAGACAAAATAAAAATGGGGCTGATATGATGAGAGGAAGATACTTATGGGTATAGTTGAAACTTTTGTAGATTCAGTAAAAATAATGCTGGAGAATAAGGTTCGTTCTGTTCTGACAATGCTGGGAATCATTGTGGGAATATCCTCACTTATTATGATTACGATTCTTGGTAATTCATTTTATGATACCTTTACTGAGATTACTTCTACTTTATATAAGAATAATCAAGCTTTTCTATCGATAGTGCCTACGGATACAAATGGTAATGTAAATTATGATGAATATGGTAACGTAATTCTTCCAGACGATGTATATTTTGATACTCGTGATGTTGATGAATTTTTGTCGATGGATATATGTGGTGATTCATATGTAGCATTGGGAACAACAACAGGTGTTTTTAATTGTTCATATATGGATAAAACAGCTCGTTTTGCACTTTTTGCCGCAAATGCTGAAGAGGTGTCGTATACTGACTTTGGTATAGTAAAAGGTAGAGATATTTCTTTAACTGATATTAATAATTCTGCATCAACTGCGGTAATTCCTGATGTGGTTGCAAATTATTTTTTTGGTGATAGCGATCCGATAGGTCAGGAAATTATCATAAATGGTAATGGATGTAATATACCTGTTATTATTGTGGGGGTTTATAAATATTTTAGTGAATTGCCCGGAGATAGTGTAAGTCAGGTTACAACACTTGCTTTTGTTAATCGTACATATATTGAAAACAGATTTAACAATTTGTTGGATAATACATATTTTCATCGTGGAAATATGAATCTTATGATTAAAAATGTTGATGATACTGAAGCTTTAAGAGCAGAAGCAGAAAAGTATTTTAATCAGTATCTTGACGTTAATAATTGGGAAACAGATGTACAATTTAGAAGCGATAGCTTTAACACAATTGAGGTTATTGTTGATATTGTTATTAAAATAATTTCGGTAATAGCGTGTATCGCATTATTGATAGGTGGAATTGGTGTAATGAATGTTATGCTGGTAACTGTTACTGAAAGAACAAATGAAATCGGAATAAGAAAGGCTATAGGTGCTTCAAATTCTTCGATACTATTTCAGTTTCTAACCGAATCATTTACAATATCTTTTTCAGGTACAGTATTAGGGTTGATTTTTGGATTTGTTACAGCTAAAATATTGTCTGTTGTAGCGGTAAGTTTGTTGCAAAGCAACCTTGGAATACCTATTAATATTAATGTGTCAGTTTCATGGGGAATGATAGCATTTTCGGTAGGAATTTCTCTACTGATTGGTGTTGTATTCGGAATATATCCGGCATATAGGGCAACTAAAATGCAGGTAGTTGATGCATTAAGATATGAGTAAATAATAGTATATTTGCGATTAGCTCTAAGAACGGAATGGTATTTATATTCCGTTCTTTTATTTAACCTTTTTACAAACAAATTTTAATAGGGGAGTTGAAATAAAGTGGGAATAAATGACAATAAATTTAATTTGACAATACCACAAACCAATATTGTAAATGTTCAGCAATTTTATGAGGATACTGGTGTTTCAAATTTATGTGGTGCTTTATTCTTTGACGAGAAGCTAGATAATGCATATTTAGCTTCGATATTAAATAGGGTTGTTGAAAATAATGATGCATTAAGAATTCATATTGTAAATGATGATGGTGCTAATGCTCAGATTTTTTGTGATTATGAGGAAAGAGTTTTTGAAACTTATGAATTTGATACTTATGATGATTTTGTAAGCTTTGTAAAAAAAGAAACCAAGAAAGCTGTTAATATTTTTGATACAGATTTATTTAGATTTATGCTTTGTACAGTTGAAGGTAAATCTGCTATCCTTGGTATTATAAGTCATGTAATTTCTGATGGTTGGTCTTTTGGACTTTTAATAAGCGAAATTTTGAGTTATATGAAAAATGAAACTGTTCAGCGTTTCTCATATAAAGAGTTTATTAAATATGAGGCTGAATATCTGGAGTCTTCTGGCTTTAAGAAAGATTTTGAGTATTGGGATCAGGTGTTCAGTGATGTACCTCAACGTAGTTATATCAAGCCTGAAATGAACGATGCAGAAAATATTGATACTCACGAGCTTGTTAAAACGATTCCTGCTGATTTAGTTAATAAAATTCAGCTATTTTGTAAAGAAAAGAATGTTACAGAGAGTGTATTCTTTCAGGCATTAATGATGCTTTATCTTGCAAAAATTAATCCTAAGAATACAGAGATTATTATTGGTACACCAATACTTAATCGTAACAGTAAAAAACAGAGAAGTACTGCCGGTATGTTTGTTTCTACTGTGCCAGTTAAAAATGAAATTGTTGCAGATGAAACTATTATTGGATTTATAAAATCATTGGGTATTATAAACTATAAAAATTTGCAACATAGACGTTATCCATTTGATTTGATTATAGATGATCTGCATAAGAAATTTGATTATGACGAAATGCTGTTTGATGTAATGGTTACATTTCAGGATAATAGAATGGTTACAGACAGCTATAGATCTTATGCTATTCCTTGGAGTGAAAATCCACTCTTTTTGAATGTTGAGGTACGAGGTTCTAAAGAATATACTGCTCAGTTAATTTACCAGCTTGAAATTATGAGCGACTATGAAGCTGAGGTATTATTCGATAGATTAATGCATACTGCATCACAGATTATTTCTGATTGTGATAGCAAAATCAGTGAATTAACAGTAATACCTGAATATGAGAAAAACAGAATTTTCTATGAATTTAATAAAAAAGATGGTATTAATGATCTATCATTAACTGCTGTACAGCTTTTTGAAAAACAGGTAGAAAATAATCCTGATAATCTTGCAGTATCATATAAAAATGAAAATCTTACATTTAGCGAGCTTAACGCAAAATCAAATACTCTTGCACACAAACTAAGAGAGCTTGGCGTTGGTCCTGAAGATTTTGTTGCAATAATTGCCGATAGAAGTATTGAAATGCTTGTAGGAATTCTTGGTACATTAAAATCAGGAGGAGCATATGTTCCTATAGATCCAACATATCCTGAGGATAGAATTAAGTATATCTTAGATGATTGTAAGCCTAAGGTATTAATAACATATTTATCAGAAAGTAAACTTACAATTAACAATGATGTTGTAAGACTAGACCTTGATAGAGAAAGTAGTTATAGCAATAATACTACAAATCCTGAAATTTTAAGCAAATCAGATAATTTAGCATATGTAATATATACCTCAGGAACAACAGGAAATCCGAAGGGTGTAATGATTGAAAACAAGGGTTTATCAGGACTAATAAAATCTTATGAAGAAACCTTTGAAATAACTCCAGCAGATAAAATGCTACAGTATGCAAGCTATTGCTTTGACCAGTCTGTTGGTGATATATTCGGTACACTTTGTAACGGTGGCTCTTTATATATTGCTTCTACAGATATGAGATATAATATTTCTGATTTAGAAGTATATATGGTTGAAAATGGTATTACATTAACATCTTTAACTCCAAAGGTTGTAAGAGAGCTATCTCCTGAAAAGCTTACAACTTTGAGATTGATAGACTCAGGTGGTGAGGCAGGAGAATTGCCAACACTTACAAGCTGGGCAAAGCTTGGTAAAAAGGTAATAAACTCATATGGTCCAACAGAGGCAACTGTTAATACTACCTATGCTATAGTATCAGAAGATACAGAGAAGCTATATATTGGTAAGTCAACTGTTCATACAAATGTATATATAATGAATGGAGACCAGCTTTGTGGAATTGGAATAGCTGGTGAGCTTTGCATTACCGGTGAAGGTGTTGCAAGAGGATACCTAAACAGACCAGAGCTTACAAACGAAAAGTTTGTTGATAATCCTTTTGGAGAGGGTAAGCTCTATCATTCAGGAGACCTTGCAAGATGGACAGAAAACGGAGATATAGAATATCTTGGCAGAATTGATGAACAGGTTAAAATTAGAGGCTTTAGAATTGAATTGGGCGAAATAGAAACTCGCCTTAGAGAAATAGAAAATATCAAGGATTGCACAGTTATAGCACGAATTGATGAAGGTGGAGACCAAGCTCTTTATGCATATTTTACAAGTGATATTCAAATTGATATAGCTGAAATCAGAGATGAGCTTAGCATTTCATTGCCTGAATATATGATACCTTCATATATGATGCAAATTTCTGAAATAGCTGTTACTAAGAATGGAAAAATTGATAAAAAGGCATTACCTAAAATTACAACTAAAATAAAAAGAGAATATGTAGCACCTAAAACTGAAACTGAAATTATTGTATGCGATATTTTCTGCGAAATTCTTGGAGCAGAAAAAGTAAGCGTTAATGATAGATTTTTTGAAATTGGCGGACATTCATTAAGAGCAACAAGACTTGTAAATAGTATAAAGTCAAGATTAGGTGTAAAAATTGCACTTAAAGATGTCTTTACATATTCTACACCATCACAAATTGCGAAAATGATAGACGAAAAGTCTGGTGATAAAGAATATACTCCAATTCCTAAAGCTAAAGAAAAAGAATATTACCCAATGTCATCTGTTCAGAAGAGAACCTATTTTATTCAGCAGATGGAGCCTGAAGAAATAACATACAATATGTCAAAATGTATGAAACTTGTAGGTAAAGTTGATTCTGAGAAATTAAAAAATGTTTTACAGGAGCTTGTAGATAGACACGAAATCTTGAGAACAGCTTTTCTTAATATTAACGGAGAGTTTGTGCAGAAGATTTTACCAAGTGTAGAAGCGGATTATGAGTATATTTCAGAAAGCACTAAGAGTGATGAAGAGATATACAACGAGTTTGTAAGACCATTTGATTTAAGTAAGGCAAAAAATATCAGATTAAGATTGGTAAATAGAAACGATTACTCTTTGCTTATGGTTGATATGCATCATATAGTAAGTGATGGTATGAGTGAAAAGACCTTAACATATGAATTAATTACTCTATATAATGATGGTCAGCTTGAACCACTTACACATCAGTTTAAGGATTATAGTGAGTGGATGGAAACAAGAGATTTGAGCAGTCAGAGAGAATATTGGATAAATGAATTTAGCGATGACATACCTGTGCTTGATATGTCCTATGATTACCCAAGACCTCAAATACAGAGCAATAAAGGAAAAACTATTTCATATAATTTAGGTAAGGAATTATATGAATCGGTAAATATGCTTGTTAATAAAACAGGTGCAACAGCATATATGATTTTCCTTTCATCATTAATGATAATGCTTAGCAAGTATAGCAGACAGGAAGATATAGTAATCGGTAGTCCAATAAGCGGAAGAACTCATGCAGATACCGAAAAAATGCTCGGAATGTTTGTAAATACACTTGCAATGAGAGGCAGACCTGAGGGAGATAAGAAATATTCAGATTTCCTTGAAGAGATTAAAACAAGCTGTCTAAAAGCTTATGAAAATCAGGAGTATCCATTTGAAGAGCTTGTAGAGGCAGTAAATGTTAAGAGAGATATATCAAGAAACCCACTGTTTGATGTTATGCTAACAATGCAGAATAACGAACAAGAAGATATCAAGCTTGGTGGAGTTAAAATAGAAGATGCTTGGATAAAGGAAACAATTTCTAAATTTGATATGTCATTCGATATAGAAGAACATAACGATGATTTTGTAATTGTGCTTGAGTATTGCACAGATTTATTCAAGGATGAAACCGCAGAAAGAATACTTGCACATTTTATAGTTGTTATTTCACAGCTTATTGAAAATAGTGAAATAAAGCTTAATGAAATAGAAATTATCAGCGAAACAGAACGTGAACAAGTTCTTAAAGAATTTAACTGTAAAACAGTTGAATATTCTAAAGAAAAAACAGCGATAGAACTATTTGAGGAACAGGTTTCAAATATTCCTGATAATATTGCATTAGCATTTGAAGATAAATCACTTACATATGCAGAGCTTAATGCAAAAGTAAACCAGCTTGCATATACATTGCGTGATTTTGGAGTTAAACCTGATGACTTTGTTGCAATAATATCTGACAGAAGTCTTGAAATGGTAATTGGAATTTTAGGTGTTTTAAAATCAGGTGGAGCATATGTTCCTATAGATCCTACATATCCTGAGGAAAGAATAGAATATATGCTAAAGGATAGTAAGCCAAAGGCAATATTGACTTATTTCTCAGAAAGTAAGTTAGAGCTTGATACAGAAATTCCTATAATAGATATGTCAGATTCTGAAAGCTACAGTAGCTGTTCAGAAAATCCAGTAAAGGTAAGTACATATGATAATCTCGCATATTGTATATATACATCAGGAACAACAGGAAATCCAAAGGGTGTAATGCTTCAAAATGATGGTTTGACAGGACTTATAAAGTCATATGAGCAGACCTTTGAAATGACTAATAAGGACAAAATGCTACAGTATGCAAGCTATTGCTTTGACCAGTCAGTTGGCGATATATTCGGAACATTGTGTAATGGCTCAGCGTTATATGTTGTATCATCAGATGTAAGATACAATATGTCTGATCTTGAAAAATATATAGCAGAAAATGAAATAACTACAGCATCATTAACACCAAAGGTAGTAAGAGAGTTAAATCCTGATAATCTTCCTAGCCTACGTTTGTTAGACTCAGGTGGTGAAGCAGGTGAGCTTTCTGTATTGAAAAAGTGGGCTGAAAGCGGACGAAAGGTGATAAATTCCTATGGTCCTACAGAAGCTACAGTAAATACAACCTACGAGATAATAACAGCTAATACAGAATATCTGTATATAGGTAAACCAACAGTACATACAAATGTATATATAATGAATAATGGTACTTTGTGTGGAATAGGAGTGCCAGGAGAGCTATGTATTACAGGTGATGGTGTAGCAAAAGGATATCTTAATCAGCCTGAGATTACAGCAGAAAAATTTGTTGATAATCCATTTGGAGAGGGAAAATTATACCATTCAGGTGACCTTGCAAAATGGACTAATGATGGCAACATAGAGTATCTGGGCAGAATAGACGAACAGGTAAAAATCAGAGGCTTTAGAATTGAGCTTGGCGAGATTGAAAGTAGAATTAAGGAAATCACAGAAATAAAGGATAGTGCAGTAATAGCACGTTCAGATAAGGGTGGAGATAAAGCGATTTACGCATATTACACAAGTGATATTGAAGTAAGTGCAGTTGATATTCGTAAAAAGCTTAGTGAAACTCTTCCTGAATATATGATTCCATCATATATGATGCAGATAGAGGTAATTCCGATTACTAAAAACGGAAAGCTTGATAAACGTGCTTTGCCTGATATAGAGTCAAAAACAACCAGAGAATATA
>JAXJQK010000091.1:0-7560 GCA_036311185.1 Acutalibacteraceae bacterium
TCTCCTCTTTCATTATAGATATGGAACATTGCATATTTACTGTTTGATTTTACAGTCTGTGTAGTACCTTCTGTTGCATTTTCTGTAGGATTTGTAGATTCAATTACTGTTTTCTCTCCGGCAAGATAACTCATATACTCCATTTTAACAACAGTATCCTCTCCTACATTAAATATAAACGGAGAGCTTTCACTACCGTCACCACTTAACGGAGTAGTCTTTTTATGAATTTCCTTTTCGTATTCAACAAGCTCTGGTAAAAGCTCCTCTGTTATAATATCATTTGTAGGTGGCTCTGTAGGCATTGGAACAGCAGGAGCATTCTCTAATGGAATAAGTCCTTTCAATGTACGAAGCTCATTTTCAGCAATCTTGATCTGATTATTAATTGTATCAACCTGAATTTTAGATGCTTCTACATTCAACTTTAAAAGCTCAGTATCATATGTCAACACAGTATCTCCCTTTTTTACTGTATCGCCTTTTTCTACCTTTACATCATCTATACTAAGCTCATTCTTTACATTTATCTTCTGTACTGAGCCCTGTTTTAGGTTTCCGTAAACATAAATTTGACCAAGTCTACTTTGGTCATACATACCTCCTAGCTCAGCTACAGGCACAACCTTTACTATAGAGTCAGAATATTTCTTAGACACAATTAAAGCAGTAATACCAACAATTACAATTATACAAATCAATGGTATAACTATTATTCTTTTTTTGAATTTTCTTTTTTTACTTTTACTCATTTTCTGTACCTCCTGTACAGTCCTGCTGTGCTTGAGGTGTATTCTGGTCAGAATAGAATAGTTCACCGTCACGAATATATGCTATAGAATTAGCACAGTCTGCAATGCTTTGTTCGTGAGTAATCATTACTATTGTTACACCCTCTTGGTTAAGCTGTTTAAAAAGCTCCATTACCTGTTTACCTGATTGAGAATCCAACGCACCTGTTGGTTCGTCAGCCAAAAGTATTTTAGGATTAGTAGCTATTGCTCTGGCTATAGCTACTCTTTGCTTTTGTCCACCTGAAAGCTGTGTAGGTAAGAAATTCATTCTATCCTCTAAGCCAACCTTTTTAAGTGCAGCCTTTGCAATTTCTCTACGCTTCTTTTTCTTAACATTACCATAAAGCAAAGGTAACTCTACGTTTTCAAGAGCTGTTTGCTTAGGTAAAAGGTTAAAGCTTTGAAATACAAAGCCTATACCCTTATTTCTTATCTCTGACAAAGATGAGTCATTTTGCTTTGATATATCTATTCCGTCAAAAAGGTATGTTCCCTCTGTTTGCTTATCAAGACAGCCTATTATATTCATAAGTGTAGATTTACCGGAGCCTGACGGACCCATAATAGCCAGATAGTCGCCCTGCTCTACCGATAAATTAACATCCTTTAATACAGGTACTTCAAAATCATCTGTAAAGTAATTTTTATATATTCCTTTTAATTCTAAAATCATTTATCAAAGTACCTCCATAGCTTCAGCCTCAGCCTCATCAAGTATTTCAGGAACACTGATTACAGTTGCTGGCATACCCTCTGTAAGGTGTTCTTCTGGGAATGATACATAATCCTCCTGTGTAAGACCTGACACTATTTCATATCTAAATTCCATTTCGTTAAATTCACCTAGCTCTACACTTCGTTTTTCCAGTAGGTTATCCTTACCCATACACCAAACATATGGTGCTGTTTCAGCATCACAGATATAAAATCCGTCAAGCCATAGCTTACTTTCATTACTTGCACTATCAACATTCAATTCTACAGTAACGTGCTGACCAATCATAAGAGCATCTACACTGTCCAATTCAATGTAAACAGGATATTTTGTATCACTCTCACCACTCATAACATCAGAACCAGTATTACTTGGTGCAGTTGTGTCTATTGAGGTAACCTTACCTGTCCAGCTTTTTGATTCATCTATTCTTGAGCGAACAATAATAGGTGCATCCTTATAGAATGTATCTATATTCTCTTCGCTTATCATTGCCTTTACTCTATAATCATCATTTGTAGCAATTGTTATGTAAGCATTATCAAGCACCATTTCTTGTGCATCTGAGTTACCCACGCTTTGAATTTTTCCGTTTGTTTCTGCCTTTACCACATTATTCTCAATAGATTTCTTCAGCTTTTTGATTTCTTCTTTTTTATTACTTGCTGTATATTCAGCTCTTTTTATTTCAAGCTGTAAAGATAAAATCTGACTTTCTATGCCTAATGCTGTATTCTGGTCAGCTGAACGTTTTTGGTTTTCAAGTGTTGAAATCTGAGAATTACACATTTTAATTTCTGTTTCAGCCTGTTCTAAATCAAGCTCATTTTGTGTAAGCTGAATCTTCATTTGTTCAATGTCATACTCAAACAGCTTGTCACCTTTTTTTACTGAATCGCCTACTTTTACAAAGGTTTCTTTTATAACCTTATCAGCATCAGCCTTTACAGATACAAACTCCTGCATTTCGACTATACCACTGTATCTGTTAGATGAAAAGGCTATATCTAATCCATTAATTTCAGCAATCTGTGTTACAACAGCACTATCTCCAACATTCATTCCTACAGAACCCATTGGTTGAAAAATAATTACCCCTGCAATTACTGCTACTATAAGCACCACTACTATACTTATAATAATTATTATTTTTTTCTTCATTTTTTTACCTCCGAAATTGTATTATTCAAATTAGTACAATTATAAATATTATATATATATATGTCAAGCACATACTTTGATAATCTTACATTTTCTATCAAAACGTTAATAAAACATATAAATTATTTGCATAATATAATATTTATTTACAAAAGAATTTTCAGTTTCTTGACGTCTTTGGGATTTTTAAATTATAATATCATCGTACAACATAACAACTAAAAAATCAAAGGATTATCAATACTATGGCAACAAACAATTTTACAGATTATAACACATTTTTAGAAAACAATATATTTAACTCTACAGCAAACTCTTTTCAAGAACCTCTGCAATCAAAGCACTACAAAAAATACAAAGCCTTTGAAATAATCATAAGCGTTTTAGCTGTAGTAATCTTAGTAGAAAATATGTTTTTTATACTTGAAAGAACTATTTTAAAGCACAATCAATATTTTGTAGTATTTTCATTGGCAATAACAGTAGCTACAATTGTATTTTCTTTTTTAATTTATTACCTATATAAAAAACTGTCATTAGATTTTTCATTACGAGATTTGAAAATATTTACAGCAACAGAAATTATCCTTATCATATGTGAAATTTTTATAGTAACAAAACCGTCCCCAGTGCTACTAATATTAATTTTAATATACTTTGTTTTATTTACAGTTTATTTATTTGTATTCTCAACAGAGTCAGTTAAACCTAAGGCAATTTCATCAATAGCATTTTTTATATTTTTTCTGATAATGTTTACATTTAGAGCTGTTGATGTTAAATACACTGCAAGATATTTTTATTTTTCAGAAAATGGCTACAGTAACGCTGAAAATACTGATACCTCGTATTTTCATAAAGAACCTATTTCGTTAGAGGATTACGAAAGCTGTTTAGAGATACTGAATACATATGCTCATCAAACAATTCCAATGAACAACAATTATTTTTCATCTATAACATTCCCTAAGATAAATGGACTTTCTATGCAAGAGATTTTTAAGAATTTAAATAATTATGATGAAAGCTTTTTCAATGATAATTGTATTGAGCTTACAGTAGTTGAATTAAAAAATCCAAACGATAGAATAGACTGTAAACATCTATATGCTGCTAATGGGTATTCTGATTTAAGTCTTACTTATAATTCTTCGGATATAGACAGCAACAGCAAAGCTCTATGTGTTATCCTTTTGGAATGCTCTGATAATCAAAGTGATGTGCTTTATAATATGTACAGCATAAAATCTGAGTTTGCAAATATTAGCTACAAATAAAATAATTCGAGCATTTATTGGAATTATCACTTCAAATTATTAACATAAGATTAAATAATACCTAATAAAATTGACAATAGGTGCAAAAAAATGTTATTATTTATAATAGATTAATTCAGGAGGGTTATTAATGGACAATTTATATATAAATGAGCTTGCTCAAAAATGTATAGACAGCAGTACAATTGACACTGCACTTTTTTCAAAATATGATGTACAAAAGGGCTTGCGTGATAAAAACGGTATAGGAGTACTTGCCGGACTTACAACAATTTCTAATGTAATGGCTGTAAAAATGGTAGATGGTCAAAGAGTTCCTTGTGCTGGTAAACTATTATTCAGAGGCTACTCTATAAAAGACCTTGTTAAAAATTCAGGCAAGGCAGAGCACTTCGGCTTTGAAGAGGCAATGTATCTTATCTTATTTGGAGAACTACCAACAAAAGAACAATACAACAACTTTAAAAAGCTACTTGGTGAAAATATGGTATTACCTAACAGCTTTACAAGAGATGTTATAATGAAAGCTCCAACACAGGATATTATGAGCTCTATAACAAAAAGTGTTCTTACTCTTGCAGCTTACGACCCTAAGGCTTCTGACCTTTCAATAGAAAATGTATTGCGTCAGTGTATATCGCTTATTGCTGTTTTCCCTATGCTTGCAGTTTACGGATACCACGCTTATAATCACTACGAGCGTGACGATAGCTTGTTTATTCACAGACCAGACCCTGAGCTTTCAACAGCTGAAAACCTTCTAAGAATGTTAAGACCTAATATGCAGTACACAGACTTAGAGGCTCGTGTGCTTGACGCTGCTCTTATTCTTCATATGGAGCACGGTGGTGGTAATAACTCTACATTTACAACCCACGTTGTTTCTTCATCTGGTTCAGATACATACTCGGTAGTAGCTGCAGCACTTTCATCACTAAAAGGACCAAAGCACGGTGGTGCTAACCTAAAGGTTGTTCAGATGATGGAAGACCTTAAAGCTAATGTTAGTGACATTACAGACAAAGAGCAGGTAAAGGAATATCTTGAAAATGTGCTTGCAGGAAAAGCATTTGACGGTAAGGGCTTAATCTATGGTATGGGACATGCTATTTATTCTGTTTCTGACCCAAGAGCACAGGTATTCAAGAAGTTTGTAAGAGGACTAGCTGAAGAAAAGAATATGAATGATGAATTTAAGCTATTCTCACTTATTGAAGAAATGGCACCAGAGCTTATTGCAAAGAAACGCAAGATGTACAAGGGTGTTAGTGCAAATGTAGACTTCTACAGTGGATTTGTATATAGTATGCTTGGTATTCCACTTGAGCTTTACACACCAATTTTTGCAGTTGCAAGAATTGTAGGCTGGAGTGCTCATCGTCTTGAAGAGCTTATCAATGTAGATAAAATAATTCGCCCTGCCTACAAAAGCCTTGTAGAAGAGCGAGAGTACATTGATATTGAAAACAGAGAGTAATTATCAACAATATTAAGGTGCTGTCTCACTAATGACAGTGCACAGATCCGTGAAAAACGGACAATAGAAAAAAAGACCTCCTATGGTAGAATTAAAGAAACTATCATAGGAGGATTTTTTATACCAAGACAATATGGACATATTATACTAATATCTAATTAAAACTAGACTAAACCCATTTACGTGCAGTTATACTTTTAATAACATCAGAAGTAAGCGAAACTATAGTATCACAGAGTCTATCCATTACCTTGTCAAGAGATTTAAAAACTTCGTTTCTAAATCCACGCATTCTTATCTCTTTCCATATTTGTTCAATAGGGTTCATTTCCGGTGTATATGGAGAGATAAAGACCAGACGAATATTTTAGGGATATCTAAAGCTTTTGCTTTATGCCAAGCAGCTCCATCACATACTAAAACAATTCTATCTGTTGGATACATTTTTGAAAGATAGTTTAAAAATACATTCGTACAATCGGTGTTGCAATATGGCAATACCAAAAAAACAACTTTCGCCTGTAAGTGGCTCAACTGCCCCATAAGCATAACGATATTCGAGATTGCAAAATAAAGTGTGCAAGTTACAAAAACAGCTTGCACACTTTATTTTACAATCTCTACAGGCATTTATGCACTTTTTATCTCTTATGTTTTTCTTGGGGTTCTTTTATTTTTCCTACTTCTTCTGTATTATATATTAGGCATCTTTCATTACCGATTTTATTGTACCATATTTCAATTTTTTCAACAGCTACTCCTAACTTTTTGTTCTTGAGTTCCTCTCTGTCGGCTAGATTACTCTTTGCGTTTTTATTTCATTTATCAAGAGCAACGAATCGCTTTATCTTTCCTTTTGTAACACATCTATCGTAATCCTACAGCTTGATAAAAAATATATTACAAGCTGTTATTGATTTTTGGGGTTTTAAATATTATAATAAAAAGCAAGGGGGGTATATAATGAAAAAACATGCTTTTTTAATCATGGCACATACTGATTTTTCATTGCTTGAAAAATTAATAGTGCTTTTAGATAATCCTTATAATGATATATATTTACACATAGACAAAAATTCGAACAAAGATTTATTGCCAGATTTTTCATTAAAACACTCAAAACTAACTGTAATTCCGTCAATTTCAGTTAATTGGGGTGGACATAGTCAGATTATCTGCGAATTAAATTTATTAAAATGTGCACAACCAAATAAATACGAATATTATCATTTGTTGTCTGGTGTTGATTTGCCTATAAAAAGCAATCAATATATTCATAACTTTTTTAAACAAAATACAGGAAAAGAGTTTATGTATATAAATCAAGTCTGTTCTGAAAATGAAAATTTGCATTTCTTAGAGCGAATTAAATATTATTATTTTTTTCAAAATATAATTGGAAGAAATTCCGGAAGAATAATACGTATATATGAAATCTTGCAGGATATTTCTTTAAAAGTTCAGAAATATTTAAAAATAGATCGTAGCAAAAAAGCAAATATAGAATTTTATAAAGGCAGTAACTGGTTCAGTATTACTAATAATTTAGCCACATTTTTAATCGAAAATGAACATCAAATAAAAAAGATATTTTCAAATACATTGTGTGCAGACGAATTGTTTTTACAAACCCTAGCAATGCAATCACCATACAAAGACAATATAGTTTGTAGAAATTTTAGATATATTGATTGGGAAAGAGGAAATCCATATACATTCCAATTAGAAGATTATGCTTCGTTGTTGTCAAGTGACAATTTGTTTGCCAGAAAATTTTCCAATAAAACAGACTCACGAATAATAGATGCAGTATACAAACAAATGCTTTTAGAAAACGATTCTTAATTATCAAAAAATCACAATAACCATTAGAAAGTATCTAAAAACAGAAAAACGACTAAATATTTCACTAATACGAGGTGAGTTCAAGAGAAAAAACGGAGAAATACTTTCTATTTCGAGTATTTTTATCGAAGAAATCGCCCGTATTAGGGCGTATCTGAAAACTAAAAATTGCACAAAATTTGAAGACGTTATATAATAGAATAAAAAGTTAAAGGAGGAGAAATCGTGTCAGTAAGAAGATATGAAATCAGCGATGAACAATGGGAACAGATAAAGGATATGTTCCCAAGA
>JAXJQK010000092.1:0-13738 GCA_036311185.1 Acutalibacteraceae bacterium
TTTTAGAAACAGGCAGTGTTGTTGATTATTTGCGTTATACTTCACTTAGAGATTCAAAAGAGAATTTCCCTGAATATTTTAGCGACGAGGATGATTTCGATATGCAGGAGGACGATGATGAAGATATCCACGGACGGATTGATTATAGGGGAGCAAAATATTGGTGAGCAGGATCGTCTTATAACTGTATTGACAAGAAAAAGAGGAATTATAAAAGCCTTTGTGAAAAATTGCAGAAGTCTGAAAAGTGCAAAAGGCTCTGCCACAAGGCTATTGTGTTACTCCCGATTGGTATTATATATCAATCGGGATACCTACATAGTTGATGAGGCAACCTGTGACGAAATGTTTATAAAGCTAAGAACAGATATTGTAAATATGTCGCTTGCACAGTATTTTTGTGAGCTTTCCAGCTTTTTAGCACCCAAAGAAACAGGTGCAGAGGAATATTTGCGTTTGTTACTTAATGCACTTTATTTGCTTTGCAACAATAAAAGACCACCAAGCGTTATAAAATCAGCCGTAGAGCTTAGAATGTTGTGCTTTAGTGGATATATGCCAGACCTTGTATGCTGTGACGGCTGTAAATGCTATGAGTCTGAAGCTATGTATTTTTTACCTAAATCAGGTAGGCTGATTTGTGGTGATTGCATATCAAAAATTAACGAATATAGTATAAAAATCGGTATGGGTGTTACCACGGCTATGAGATATTGTATTTATGCCGAATTTAATAAGATGTTTAATTTCAAGCTGTCTGACGAAGGTCTTAATGTGCTTGAGAAATGTTCTGAACAATATCTTCTTTCTACTACAGAGCATAATTTTAAAACGCTTGAATTTTATAAAACTATGAGTTCATAAGCATTTTAAGTTGAATTGGAATAGAGTTGATATTATGTTTTTTTGTGAATATAAAGAGAAAATGCTCCCCTTTGTGTGTGACATTAATCCAGAGGATTTGTATGCAGGAATTTTAAGTATAGAGGCTCGTGGCAGTATATTATCTGAAAATAAATATTTTTATGCATCATATGAGGTTGATGTAAAATATATTGATGAGCTTGCTAATTTGCTAAAAGATAGTTATGGTAAAGAAATAAAAATTATATGCAAGATTAAAAAAGAAAAAATCAAATCCTTTAAAATAGATTTGGACAGCCTAGTACAGGCTTATAATGATGACAGATTTAGAAATTTGGAGTTGGTTGGCTGGGCCGTAAACGATAGAAGTTTTAAAGATATAAATTTATGTTGTATATGAAAACTCAAAACAACTGTCTATTTCTATTTTCAGATACTCCTTAGAATAATTTATATCATATTTTGATTTGAGGTGTAAAAATGGATGAACTAAATTTTTGCTCTGTATGTGGTACAAAGCTGCATAAAAAATTATGTGGTGATGAGGGTATGGTGCAATTCTGCGATAGCTGTAATGAATTTAAGTTTCCAATGTTTAACAGTGCAGTAAGTGCTGTTATATTTAATTCTAGTAAAGATAAGTTATTGCTTATTCAGCAATATGGTAAAAAGGATAATATACTTGTTGCAGGATATATCAATAAGGGTGAAATACCTCAAGAGGCTTTACAAAGAGAAATAAAAGAAGAGGTAAATCTAAAAGCTGTATCTTGGAATTATAATCATAGTATTTATTTTGAAATGAGTAATACACTTATCCATAATTTTATAGTGATAGTTGATAATGAAGACTTTAAAATAAAAGAGAATGAAGTTGATAAGGCAGAATGGTTTACCATTGAGGATGCTGTGAAATATGTAAAACCAAATAGTTTGGCTAAATCGTTCTTAACTAAAGCGTTAAAAGACAGAGGATATATATAATTATGCTTGATTATTTAATCTCTTATGGTATAATGTTTACAGAGAGAGGTGAGCAATATGAATTTTATATTAAAAGTAATTTCTGTAATAGTTAAGGTAGCAGTGTTTGTTGCTGGTGTAGCAGTATTGTTAAAATTACTTATAAAATATCTTGAAAAGCATAATATTATTAAAACAGAATGGATTATTAAAAAAACACCTGTTGGTAGAGGTGTAAAGTGGGTTATGTCAGTTAAGGATAAAGTGTTGCTGTCATTTCAGCTTTAAGTGATACAAATATAATAAATAGTTTTATGATACGCATCTTATAAGGTAAACACTTTTGAAGGTGCGTTTTTTATTACAAAAAGCAAGTTGCTTCTACAACTATTGTTCCAAAACCCGTAAATACAACTTGAAAATATGTGTATTTTGGAGTATAATGTATCTATAATGGGTGTTTTGGCACCCTAATTTTTAAAAGGTGAGGAGAAATACCAATGTACAATGATGTTTTAGATACAATTGGATTTGTAAATGAATATGACAGCGATGTTGCTCAGGCTATGGAGCAGGAGCTAAAAAGACAGAAGAGAAATCTTGAGCTTATTGCTTCTGAAAATATAGTTTCACCTGCTGTTATGGCGGCTATGGGCAGTGTGCTTACAAATAAATATGCTGAGGGTTATCCTGGAAAGCGTTACTATGGTGGATGTCAATGTGTAGACGTTGTTGAAGAGATTGCAAGAAAAAGAGCTTGTGAGCTTTTTGGTGCAGAGCACGCTAATGTACAGCCACACTCTGGTGCACAGGCTAATATGGCTGTTTACTTTGCTATGCTAAAGCCAGGTGACACAGTAATGGGTATGAACCTTAACGAGGGTGGTCACCTTACACACGGTTCTCCTGTAAATATGTCAGGTAGCTACTTTAACTTTGTTCCATATGGTGTAGACCCTGAAACACACTATATTGATTATGATAAGGTTTTAGAGATTGCTAAAGAGTGTAAGCCAGCTATGATTGTTTGTGGTGCAAGTGCTTACCCAAGAGTTATTGATTTTAAGAAGTTCAGAGAAATTGCTGACGAGGTTGGAGCATATCTAATGGTAGATATGGCACATATTGCTGGTCTTGTTGCTGCTGGTGTACATCCTAACCCTGTTGAGTATGCTCACTTTGTTACAACAACTACACATAAAACACTAAGAGGCCCAAGAGGCGGTATGATTCTATGCCACGAGGAGCACGCTAAGCAGATTGATAAGGCTATTTTCCCAGGTACACAGGGTGGTCCTTTAATGCATACAATAGCTGCTAAGGCTGTATGTCTTGGAGAGGCTCTAAAGCCTGAGTTCAAGGCTTATGGTGAGCAGATTGTAAAGAACGCACAGGCTCTTGCAAACGGTTTAACAAGCAGAGGATTAAAGCTAGTTAGTGGTGGTACAGATAACCACGTTATGCTACTTGACCTTCGTGGTACTGAGCTTACAGGTAAAGAGCTTGAGCACAGACTAGACGAGGTTTATATCACAGTAAATAAGAATACTGTTCCTAACGAGCCACGTAGTCCATTTGTAACAAGCGGTATCCGTATAGGCACAGCAGCTGTTACAACAAGAGGCTTAGTTGAGGCTGATATGGATAAGATTGCAGAGTATATTGCTATGATAATCGAGGATTTCGAGGGCAATGCAGATGCAGTTCGTGCAGGTGTTACAGAAATTTGCAATAAGTATCCACTTTATGAATAATATAATTTAATGTTTAAAGAGGTAGACATTTAATGTGTTTACCTCTTTTTCTTATCTATCAAATTCTTGACTAAAAATAATATTAAGAGTAATATTAAAAGTATCATAAAACCACACAGGAGGAAAAAATGAAATCTCCATTAGCAGACAGAATAAGACCACAAACGTTAGATGATATTGTGGGTCAAAAGCATTTAATTGCACAGGGTAAACCACTGCGTAATATTATAGATAGCTCAAACGAAATACCTAATATGATTTTTTACGGGCCGTCAGGTGTTGGTAAAAGTACACTTGCTACATATATAGCTAAACGTACAAATAAATTGTTGCGTAAGCTAAATGGTACAACAGCTTCTACTGCAGATATAAAAGAGATTGTAGCAGAGCTTGATACCTTTGGTGGTATGAATGGAATATTACTATATCTTGACGAGATACAATATTTCAATAAAAAACAACAGCAAACTCTGCTTGAATACCTTGAAAATGGAACAATTACTCTTATAGCGTCAACTACAGAAAATCCATATTTTTATGTGTATAATGCTATTTTAAGCCGTTGTACTGTTTTTGAATTTAAAACAGTACCTCAAGATGAGGTTGCAAGAGCAATAAAACGTGGTTTTGATATTATGGCTGATGAGCTTAATGAAGAAATTTTTGTTGATGATGAAACTGTTGAGTATATTTCATATGCCTGTGGTGGTGACGTAAGAAAATCAATAAATGCAGTTGAGCTTTGTACACTCTCTACATTGCCACAGGACGGAGTAAGAAAAATAACTCTTGATACAGCTAAGGAGCTTACACAACGCAGTGCTATGCGTTATGATAAAGACGGAGACCAGCATTATGATATTATGTCAGCCTTTCAGAAATCTATGCGAGGCTCTGATGCCAACGCAGCTGTTTATTATCTTGCCAGATTATTATCGGCAGGTGATTTAACATCTGCTTGCAGAAGATTGCTTGTGTGTGCCTGTGAGGATGTGGGTTTAGCCTACCCTCAGATAATACCTATTGTAAAATCCTGTGTAGATATAGCTTTGCAGGTAGGCTTGCCCGAGGCAAGAATACCGCTTGCTAATGCAGTTATTATGGTGTGTAATGCTCCTAAAAGTAACTCTGCATATAATGCAATAAATTCAGCTATGAATGATATCGAAAAGGGATTTATAGGGGATATACCTCGACAATTGCAAAATATGCACTATGATGGGGAAGATAATCCTAATAAGGGTCAGTTTTATTTCTACCCACACGATTATAAAAATCATTATGTAAAACAGCAGTATTTACCTGATATTTTAAAGGATAGAGAATATTATAAATTTGGAGATAATAAAAACGAACAAGCCTTTAATGATTATTGGAAAAAGGTTAAGGGCGAATAAAAACCAGCCTATGCAGTTAATTAATTCTGCATAGGCTGGTTTTTTGTTTGTATTGTTAAATTGTTTATAACTTATTTTTTAATAAACTCTTTGATCATTCTTGCTGCCTGAATAACAATTGTTGGAGCAATTGAGCAGATAAGAACAACAGGAATGTTGATTGCAACTACATCAAAGATATTTGCAACAACAGGTACAAATGATACAACTGAAAGTAGAATTACACCAATTGCAAAAGCACCTAAAGAAACAGGGTTCTTTGTTATACCAAGCTTAATTAATGACTGCTTACCACGCATATTAAATCCGTGCCATAGTCTAGCTAAACAGATTGTTGTAAATGCCATTGCACAAGATACATCACCATTTTTAGCTGCAAATAGATTTTCAATGCTACCTGCACCAACAATAAATGCAATTATTGTCGCAATAGCTATTAGTACACCCTGAATAGCTGTGCCACCTAAGAAGCTCTTATTTATAAGTGATTCATTAGCTGAACGAGGTTTTTCCTTTAATAGTTCGCCACATGGTGGTTCCATACCGATTGCGATAGCTGGTAGAGAGTCTGTGATAAGGTTGATAAATAGTAGCTGTACAGCTGTAAATGGAACAGAAAAACCAAGAATTGAACAGATTAAAACTACTATAATAGCAGCCATATTACCTGATAGTAGGTACTGAATTGAGTTTTTGATGTTAGCGTAAATATTTCTACCGTTAGCAACAGCCTTAATGATAGTAGCAAAGTTATCATCTGTTAGAATCATAGCAGCTGCATCCTTAGAAACCTCTGTACCTGTAATACCCATAGCGATACCGATATCAGCCTTTTTAAGAGCAGGTGCATCGTTTACACCGTCACCTGTCATAGATACTACATTACCAAGCTCCTGCCACATAGATACTATTCTTATCTTATGCTCAGGTGATACTCTTGCATATACAGAAATGTTCTTAATCTCTTTACGCAAAACATCATCGCTCATAGCGTCAAGTTCTTGACCTGTAATAGCCTTATCACCATCACGAAGAATACCAATCTTTCTTGCGATAGCAGAAGCTGTTGTTACGTGGTCACCTGTAATCATTACAGGCTTAATACCAGCACTTATACAATCCTTTACAGCCTGTGCAGACTCTTCTCTTGGTGGGTCAATCATACACATTAAACCAATGAATGTATAAGCTGTTTCGTCACCTAGGTTGATATCTGTTCTGTTAATCTCTCTGTATGCAAAAGCCAGTACACGTAAGCCGTTTCCTGAATACTCGTTGTTTTTGTCTTCAATTTGCTTTCTGAATTTATCTGTGAAAGGTACAATTCCGTCTGATGTTGCAACATACTTCATTCTATCAAGAAGAACGTCTACAGCACCCTTTGTAATCATAATAAGCTTACCGTCAATCTCGTGAACAGTACTCATTAGCTTACGGTCAGAGTCGAATGGAATTTCGCCAAGTCTTGGGAATTTAGCTGTTGTTGTGTTACAGTCTGTATATACTTTGTTATAGTAGTGCTTTAGAGCTGTTTCAGTAGGGTCGCCAAGACTTTTATCGTCCTTAACAACACTATCATTACAAAGAATAGCATAAAGAGCCATATCTTCTTCTTTGTTGCTATCAAATGTAAATGTACCCTCTACTGTCATTTTGTTCTGTGTAAGAGTACCTGTTTTATCTGAACAAATTACAGATACACAGCCTAAGCCTTCAACAGCACGTAGGTTTTTGATAATAGCATTTTGCTTAGCCATTTTAGATGTACCAATTGCAAGTGCAATTGTAACAATAGATGACAATGCTTCTGGAATAGCAGCAACTGCAAGTGCAATAGCAAATAGTAAAGCCTCACTAAACTGAGCCATTGCAAATCCATCTCTAGCCCAAGAGATAACTAATACAACTGCACAGATAATCATAATGATTATAGAAAGCTTCTTACTGAAGTCATCAAGGCTACGCTGTAGTGGAGTTTTTCTCTCTTTAGTCTGATTCATCATTGTAGCAATCTTACCAAGCTCACTGTCCATACCTGTAGCAGTAATTACAATAACAGCTCTTCCGTATGTTACTAATGAACCAGAGAAAACCATATTAATTCTGTCACCAAGTGCACAGTCGTTGTCAATTTTATCAGTATCCTTTTCAATACTGTTAGATTCACCGGTTAAAGCACTTTCGTTAACCTGTAGAGAATAGCTTTCGATTACTCTTGCGTCAGCAGGTACAACATCACCAGCTTCAATTTTTACAATATCACCAGGTACAAGGTCAACAGATGAAACCTCTACAACCTCACCGTTTCTTATAACCTTAGCTGATGGTGTAGACATAGCCTTTAAGCTATCAAGTGATTTCTGTGCCTTAAAGTGCTGTACTGTTCCCAATATAGCATTAAGAATAATTACAGCAAAAATTACAATACTTGCAACAGCCTCACCTGTGGAAAGACTTATTAAAGCCGCAATAATAAGTATAATTACAAGTAAATCCTTAAATTGTTCTCCAAATACCTGTAATACACCTTTTCTTTTTTCTTCAAGTAATTGGTTTTTTCCATACTTCTCGGTGTTTTCTGCAACCTGTGCCGATGTAAGTCCCTTTTCACGATCGGTTTTAAGCTCATTAAGCACCTCAACGCTACTCTTTTTAAAAGCATCGTTCATAAAAAATAGCCTCCTTAAATTTAAATGTACTTTGTTTTTAGGCAAGGTGTAAATACTATACTATACTATATTATATTATTGCACCAAGCCTTGCAGGATTAGTAACAAAAAAAGACTTTTATTATGGACACCCATAATAAAAGTCTTGCTATTTAAAGTATAAGCGAGTTAATCAAATAAACTAACTGTGGTTGACGCCGATACTACAGATATCCCTGCTAGCTACTCCCTTTTAAACAAGAAAATAATACACTAATTTTCTTGTTTTGTCAACTAATAAGCAGA
Source organism: Acutalibacteraceae bacterium (assembly GCA_036311185.1). Taxonomy (GTDB): domain Bacteria; phylum Bacillota; class Clostridia; order Oscillospirales; family Acutalibacteraceae; genus CAG-964. The sequence goes on from JAXJQK010000092.1 coordinate 7,933, forward strand.
GAGAAATTAGTGTATTATTTTGGAATAATTTATTTATTTTTACTAAGGCATTTTATTGAATGAATAATAGCCCTCGGCATCAAGTGAAACAATATACTTATCGTTTACAACAGCAATAATGTTGTTATAATCTATCTTGTGTTTTTTGTAGTTTACATTAATTTTTTGAGGCTCTGCATTGTCTGTAGAAAATTTCAGGCATACATTGTCATTTACATAATAAGCATTTGGACTTACAGCTGTATCGTAAATAATTTTTCCCTCTGTTTTATAGCTTTGGTCGTTATTTTTACCTGAATCTATATCGCAAATCTGTAAATGATCTTTAAAATTAGTAAGAGCAACTGTTTCAGTCATAACATCAACAGCCTTGCTTGAGTCAGACTTATGCATTGGTGTTATAAGCATATCATCATAGTTAAAGCTGTTGAAGCTATATTCAAAGCTGTCTTTTGTGTCTGAATTATTTATTGCATATGTAACACCTGTGCTTGTTACGTTAAAGCTACTTACGGCAGAGTCAGAAAGTGGAATAACATTACCATCATCACAATTATATGCCTCTAAAATACCGTCGCTTGCTTTATGGATAAAGCAATTGTTGTACTGATAGAATGGAGCTCCGTAGGCTATAGAAATTTCTGTCTTTGAGCCTGTTGTACCGTCTATACATTTAAGAAAATTCTGCTCATCATAAAAATATACAGCGTTATTATAAACACCTACAATATTTATATCATCTCGTACAATTAGTTTTTTACGTTTTTTTCCGTTAAGATCACACTGGAAAAGAGTTTTAGCCTGCCCCTTTTGTGTTGTTATAAAGTAAATTTTTTCATCGCCGATCGCAAAGTTTTTTTGTACTTTTCCGTTTGCTTTACTGGTGTGTGCAATAACAATGCTTTTTTTATCTGCGGCACTTTTGTAGTTTATACCGTTAGTATCAACTATAAAATAAGCATCTTGATATTCGATTATACCATTTTGAGTTGTCTTTCCGTTAGCAGTGTTGCTTGTCATTACAACCTCAGTTTTTCCGCAGCTTGCAAAGGATAATGCAATTACAGCACTACATAATAGGGTTGACAAAAATTTAGTGATTCCTCTTGCTTTCATTTTGTACACCTCGAAATTTAAATTCTTAATATAATTTTACACTATATTCAAATCTTTTTCAACAATGAACAAATAAATAATTTCTATTTTAAACATTTAATGATATTTGCATACGCAGATTGATTGTGTTATTATTGATATATTAAATTATAGGGAGAGTATAGCTGTGGCGATATATAGAATTGCAGATATGAGGATAAAATATGAAACTAAGAGCAGTTATATATTGCAAAGACTAAGACCATATATAATTGAGGATAAAGAATATGACTATGAAGTAATAGTATCTGAAGATGATATAAATTATGAGCGAAGCCTTACAGAGGATATCGGTATAAATATGCTTGAAAGTGCAGCATTGTTCAGGCATATATGTAAGAATGTTCTTGAAAGCTACAATGGTATATTTTTGCATTGTGCCGCACTTAAATATAATGGTAAAGCCTATTTGTTTACAGCACCAAGTGGCACAGGGAAAACTACTCATATAAGGCTATGGATGAAAAATTTGGGCGATAGGGTAGAGGTTATTAATGGTGATAAGCCTATTTTGCGAAAAAAGGGTGATAATATAATAGTTTACGGAACACCTTGGCAAGGAAAAGAAAATTACGGAAGCAACATAAGTGCTACACTTGGTGGTGTCTTTTTATTGGATAGAGGAACTGAAAATTCAGTTGAAAAAGCGACTGTTAAAGACTCGATTTCTTTTCTTCTTTCTCAAACATTAAGACCATATGAAAAGGAAAATATGATAAAGCTGTTTGAAATAATTGAATGTGTTGTAAAAAATATTCCTATATATCATTTGAAATGTAATATGGAAAATCAGGCTGTGAAAACTGCATTATCTGTTATAGACAAATAAAAGTAACCACCGAGTTTAGCTCGGTGGTTACTTTTATACTTTATATCTTAATTTTCTATAAATTCGTGCAAGCTTTCTTTTAAATGGATTTGTGTATACAAAGCTGTTTGTTGTGTTGATAACAGTATGATATTTTTTATACTTTTCAGCAAGTTTGTCTTGTGTGTCAAAATAACTTGTGTCAGCACAACCGCCTGATTTGTGCCATACATTCATAGGTACAGCATAAACAGACATATTGGCAAAATCAATTGCCTGTAGGCATAGGTCAGCTCCGTACAAGTGCCAGCCATCGCAAACATCTTCATCGAAACGTAGCTTTTCCATACAGCTTTTATGGCAAGCTATTAAACATTCATCAAGGGTTAAAGCCTTTGTAGGTTTATCAATGGTTTTGTTTTCACCCTCATAGCCGTACATAGCTGTAAGAATTTTAACCTCTTTATCAGTACCTTTGTCATTTACACCGGCAGAACCGAATACGTTTTTTTTATTTTCTGTAGCGTAATCATATATAAATTCTAAAACATCATCGCTCATAAATTCAATATCTTGATGTAAATAAACAAGAACATCTCCCGTTGCTTTATCTGTTCCATAGTTTAAAGCCTTTGATGCAGATGAAAAACGATTATTTGTATTATCAATAGTTATCAGTTCAACTTCAACATTTTTTTGATTTTTTGCACTCTCTACCATTTCGTTTAAGAGCTTTTGATTATTATAAACTGATATAAGTGAAATTTTTTTCATAAATTCTCCTAATGTTCAGGATTTTTAGATAAGTCCCATATCTGTTAATACCTTTTTATAGCAATCTGTAACGTATTTTACATCTTCGTTACTTAATTTGGTATGCAATGGTAAGGTGATTTCATTTTTATAGTGAGCATATGCATATGGATAATCGCTTATATCAAAGCCCATATTTTTATATGCTGTCATCATTGGAAGTGGTTTGAAATGAACGTTGCAGGCTATACCAAGGTCGGCCATACGATTTATAATTTCGTTTCTTTCTCTATGACCTATATTAGGTACTCTTGTAAGGTATATATGACAGCTTGTTACAAAATCTTCATTTACATGGTGTAAATAGCCTACTCCCATTTCGTCCATAGCTTTGTCATACATCTCTATTATTTCACGACGTCTGCCTTGAATATCTTTAAATCGTTTTAGCTGTACTAAGGCTATAGCTGCGTTAACATCTGTCATATTTGCTTTGTAGCCTGGTACAACTATGTCGTATTCCCAAGAGCCTGCAAGATTTTTATGCAGTGCATCTTTTGTTTGTCCATGCAAAGAGTAAAGCATATATTGATTGTAAAGCCATTCATTATCAAGACCCTCTACATCTTTCCAAGTAGCAATGCCACCCTCAGCAGAGGTAATAGTTTTAACTGCGTGAAGTGAAAAAGCTGTAAAGTCAGCAACATTACCACTCATAATTCCAAATTGACTTGAACCAAATCCGTGTGCTGAGTCTGATACCACTATAACTCTGTTATATAGCTTTTGAATATCGTTGTTTGGCTTGAATAGATGCTTTTTACTTTCAATAGCCTCAAAAATGCTTTTGTAGTCGCACATTTTACCTGCAATATCAACAGGTATTACAGCCTTTGTACGTTCTGTAATTGCCTGAGCAATTTTATCAGGGTCAATCAGAAATGATTCCTCTGATGTATCTACCATAACAATTTTTGCACCAACGTGAGCAATAGCTGATGCACTGGCTGTGTATGTGTATGCTGAAACTATAACTTCATCGCCCTCGCCGATTCCCAGAATACGTAGGGTAAGCTCTAATGCTGCTGTACACGAGCCTAAGGCTACTGCTTTTGAGGTGCCGAAAAATTCAGCAACCTTTTTTTCAAATTTTTTTGTTTTAGGCCCTGTTGTTATCCAACCAGAACGCAGAGTATCTGCCACCTCGGCAATTTCTTCCTCTGTAATATCTGGTGGAGAAAAAGGAATACTCCTCATATTACAAGCTCCTTTATATATTGAAATAACTTATTTTCGATAAATAAAAAATAAAATAAACACACCGTAAATTTATTGTCTACTGGTGCATTTTAACATTTAAATTCTAGCATACCCAATCTTTAAAGTCAATTGAATATATGGTATAATTTCAAAAGGTTTAAAGTTTGTTTATATTTTGTTAAAAATTATTTAGGGGATTTTATGAGTTATTATTCAGCTAACAAATATTATAGAAATATATTTAATGGTAAAGTTTACAAAATATCGCTTAATGGTGGTATGACCTGCCCAAACAGAGATGGTACAGTAGGTACAGGTGGTTGCATTTTTTGCAGTAATAAGGGTTCAGGTGATTTTTCGCCTGTAAGTAGTATGTCTATAAATGAACAAATAGAAGAGTCAATCAAGCGTGTTCGTAGCAAAATAAAAGAGGATAAATTTATAGCATATTTTCAGTCCTTTACAAATACGTATGCACCTGTGGAATATCTGGAAAAAATTTTTATTCAGGCTATAAATCATAAAAGTATTGTAGGGCTGTCAATTGGTACTCGTCCAGATTGCTTAGGCGATGATGTTTTAGAATTGCTTGAAAGATTGAATAAAATAAAGCCTGTTTTTGTTGAGCTGGGCTTGCAGACTATTCACGAAAAAACTGCACAATATATAAATAGAGGTTATCCGTTAGAAGTTTTTGATACTGCTGTAGATAATCTGAAAAAAATAGGTGTAAATGTAATTGTACATATTATAGTAGGTTTGCCATATGAAACTGAAGATATGATTTATCAAACAGTGGATTATGTTGGAAACAGTGGAGCAGACGGTATAAAGCTACAGCTTTTACATATTCTTGAGGGTACACGTCTGGCACAGGAGTATAACGAAAATAAATTTGAAGTTCTTACTCTTGAAAAATATACTGATATTATCTGCAATTGTATAGAAAGAATACCAGAGGATATGGTTATACACAGAATAACAGGTGACGGGCCTAAAAATATTCTTATAGCACCCAAATGGAGTGGTAATAAAAAAATGGTTCTTAATACTATTAATAAAGCTATAAAAGATGGAAATATTACACAAGGTAGGCAGTTTAACAGAAGTATAAAGGAGCAATTTTGAAAAATTTATTTTTATCAGTTATGAATTTCCAAAGAAAATGTCTTGCATAATAGGTCGAAATTTTGTATAATGTACTGTAAGTGAAAACTACTGTGGAGTAATATGCATTATTAATTTAAAGCAGTTGTTTTCTGTAAAATGTGTTATAAATGGTCAGTTGGTGGTGAGACTAATGAAAAGAGCACTTGTCGTTTCCAAAAACAAGAGAAACGCTGATGCAATAGAAGTCTTACTTGAAAAGAGTGGCTATACAGATATTAGAAAGGTGATGTCTGCCTCTAATGCTAAAAGCTGTGTAGCTATGGAGGATTTTGACCTGATTTTTATTTATCCACCCCTAGATGATGAATTGGGACTCAATTTTTCAGTGCATTTAGCAGAGCAGAAACGAACAGGTGTGTTTATTGCATTAAGTGAAAAAACAGCTGTTCAAATGCAAGAAAAGTTGAGTAGCTACGGTGTAATTGTGTTACAAAAGCCACTTGTAGCAGAAATGGTTTACCAAAGTATTTCTGTGTGGAATACACTTTCAGTGCGTATTAATGCACTTGAAAATGAAAACCATAAGTTGAAATCTAGGTTAGAAGAAATAAAACTGATTGACAGAGCTAAATGTGTGCTTATGCAATGCTTAGATATGAGCGAACCGCAGGCACATAAATATCTTGAGAAACAGGCTATGGATTTACGAATAAGTAAAAA
>JAXJQK010000093.1:0-9745 GCA_036311185.1 Acutalibacteraceae bacterium
ACTGTACAAATGCCAAAGGGTATTCCTGTTGCAACAGTAGCAATCGACGGTGCAGATAACGCAGCACTACTTGCTATTCAGATTCTTGCATTGTCAGATGACTCTCTTGCAGAGAAGCTAGATAAACTAAAGGCTGATATGGAAGCTGGTGTACTAGCTAAGGACGAGGCAATCCAGAGTAAGGTTGCAGAGCTTTAAGTGGCTTAAATTAATATACTAATAAGTTGGAGGATTAACTTTTATGAAGAGCTTTAGCGAAAGTTATAAAGAGGCTGGCGTAGACGTTACAGCTGGCTATAAATCAGTAGAACTAATGAAAAAGCATATTGCAAAAACAAAAATCGACGGTGTTATTTCAGGCATTGGTGGTTTTGGTGGTTGCTTTGCACCAAATCTTACAGGTATGGAAGAGCCTGTGCTTGTATCAGGTACAGACGGTGTAGGTACAAAGCTTAAGCTTGCTTTCTTGCTAGATAAGCACGATACAATCGGTATAGACTGCGTTGCAATGTGCGTAAATGACGTGGTTTGTGGCGGTGCAAAGCCATTATTCTTCCTAGACTATATGGCACTTGGTAAGAATGTTCCTGAAAAGGTTGCAGAAATTGTTTCAGGTGTAGCAGAAGGCTGTGTACAGGCTGGTTGTGCCTTAGTAGGTGGAGAAACAGCAGAAATGCCTGGCTTCTATCCAGTTGACGAATACGATCTTGCAGGCTTCTCAGTAGGTATTGTTGATAAAAAGGATATTATCGACGGTGAAAAGCTACAGGCTGGCGATGTTCTAATCGGTCTACCATCTTCAGGTGTACATTCAAATGGTTTCTCACTTGTAAGAAAGGTATTCGGTATTGACGAAACAACAATCAATAAAACATATGATGAGCTAGATAAGCCACTTGGCGAAACACTTCTAACTCCTACAAAAATTTATGTAAAGCCACTTCTTGCTCTTATCGAAAAGTGCGAGGTTAAGGCTGTATCTCATATTACAGGTGGTGGTTTCTACGAGAACATTCCAAGAATGTTAAAAGACGGTATGTCTGCTAAAATCACAAAATCAGCTGTACCTGTACTACCAATCTTCGACATTATCCAGAGAGAGGGCAATATCTCTGAGCACGATATGTACAACACATTTAATATGGGCGTTGGTATGATTATCGCTATTAATAAGGCTGATGTAGATACAGCACTAAGCGTTCTTAAAGAGGCAGGCGAAAATGCTTTTGTTCTTGGCGAAATTGTTGAGGGCGACAAGGAAGTAATTTTTGAATAAGCTTTAATAGGGGGAAGGAAATTGAAAAACATAGTTGTATTGGTATCAGGTGGTGGTACAAATTTACAGGCACTAATTGATGCACAGCTTGCAGGAAAAATCCCAAACGGAAAAATAACCTGTGTAATTTCAAGCAACCCAAATGCCTACGCTCTTGAGCGTGCAAAAAATAACAATATAGACACAGCTGTAATCAGACGCAAGAATTATACCTCACAAAGCGATTACGACAACGCACTTGTAGCTTTGCTTAACAGCAAAAATGCTGACCTTATAGTTTTGGCTGGCTTTATGACAATATTAGGTGCAGATGTAATCAAAGCGTTTGAAAACAGAATAATAAATATCCACCCATCACTAATTCCTTCATTCTGTGGCGAGGGCTTTTATGGTCTAAGAGTACACGAAGAAGCACTAAGCCGTGGTGTAAAGGTAACAGGTGCAACAGCACATTTTGTAAATGAAATTTGCGACGGTGGCCCTATTATTCTACAAAGAGCAGTAGAAATACATAATGGTGATACACCTGAAATCCTACAGAAAAGAGTAATGGAGCAAGCCGAATGGCATATTCTGCCACAGGCAGTAGCACTTTTCTGTGATGATAAAATCAAGGTTATAGATAATAAAACAACTGAGATTTTAGAGTAAAAATTGGAATTTGATGGGAGAAATAAAAAATGGATAATAAATGTATAGAATGTGGTGGAGAATTGATAGAGGGAACTTTGGCTGGAAATTATGTTGCATGTTTTTATCCAAATAATGAACAGAAGAAATTGATTGGCAAAAAAAGCAAAACCGTATGTTTTTGCTGTAAAGTTTGTGGATTGATTCAAAATATCAGAGCTGTCGAGCTTGACAAAATAGTGTAATAACTTAACAAATCCCAATTTCAATCTTAAAATTACAACGAAAGGAAAATAAACAATGGAACTACTATCAATAGAAAAAGAGCTTACTTCTAATCCATATCCAGGTAGAGGTATACTAATCGGTAAAAGTGCAGACGGTAAAAACGCTGTAATTGCTTATTTTATTATGGGTAGAAGCGAAAACAGCCGTAACAGAATTTTTGTAGAAGAGGGTCAGGGTATAAGAACACAGGCTTTTGACGAGTCTAAGCTAGAAGACCCATCACTAATAATTTACGCTCCAGTAAGAGTATTAGACAATAAAACAATCGTAACAAATGGTGACCAAACAGATACAATTTATGATTTAATGTCAAAGGGGCAGACATTTGAGCAGTCACTAAGAACAAGAGAGTTTGAGCCAGACGGCCCTAACTTTACTCCACGAATTTCTGGTATGGTAGAGCTTAACCACGGTCCATTTGATTTCTCAATGTCAATCCTAAAGAGTGCAAACGGCAACCCTGATTCTTGCCAGAGATATACATTTTCTTACACAAACCCACTAAATGGTGAGGGTAGATTTATTCACACATACCATAAGAATGAAAATCCACTACCAAGCTTTGAGGGTGAGCCAAAGTTGGTTGAAATCGGTAACGATGATATTGACACATTCGCTAACAAGCTATGGACAGCACTAAATGAGGATAATAAGGTTTCTCTATTTGTTCGTTACATCAACCTACAAACAGGTAACACAGACAGCAGAATTATCAACAAGAATAAGTAATTAATTTTTAATAAAATTCTTAGTGTAAAAATTAAGGAGGAAATCCAATGAACGAGTTAGAACTAAAGTATGGCTGTAACCCTAATCAAAAGCCATCAAAGATTTTTATGAAAGATAACAGCGATTTGCCAATCGAGGTTTTGAATGGCAGACCAGGCTATATCAATTTCCTAGATGCTTTCAATAGCTGGCAGCTAGTTAAAGAGCTTAAAAAGGCAACAGGTTTACCAGCAGCAGCTTCTTTTAAGCACGTTAGCCCAGCAGGTGCAGCAGTTGCAACAGAGCTTTCTGACACATTAAAGAAGATTTACTTTGTAGATGACCTAGAGCTTTCTCCACTTGCAAGTGCTTACGCAAAGGCAAGAGGTGCAGACAGAATGTCATCATACGGTGACTGGATTGCACTTTCAGATGTTTGTGATGTTCAAACAGCTAAGCTAATCCAAAGAGAAGTTTCTGACGGTGTTATTGCTCCTGGCTACACAGACGAGGCTCTTGAGGTGTTAAAGTCTAAGCGTAAGGGCACATATAACATTGTTAAGATAGATGAAAACTATACTCCAGCTGAAAAAGAGTATAAGGATGTATTTGGCATTACATTCGAGCAGGGCAGAAACGAGCTTGTAATTGATGACGAAATGCTTTCAAACTTCGTAACAGAGAATAACTCATTTACAGAAGAGGCAAAGCGTGACCTTAAAATTGCTCTTATCACACTAAAATATACACAATCTAACTCTGTTTGCTACGCTAAAGACGGACAGGCTATCGGTGTAGGTGCTGGTCAGCAGTCAAGAATCCACTGTACTCGTCTTGCTGGTAATAAGGCAGATATTTGGTATCTTCGTCAGCATCCAAAGGTACTTAACCTACAGTTTGTTGATAACATTCGTCGTCCAGACAGAGATAATACAATTGATGTTTATATCTCTGACGATTATGAGGATGTTCTTTCAGACGGTGTATGGGAGCAGTTCTTCAAGGTTAAGCCAGAGCCACTAACAAGAGAAGAGAAGAAAGAATGGTTAAAAACTCTAACAGGTGTTTCATTAGGCAGTGACGCATTCTTCCCATTCGGTGACAATATCGAAAGAGCAAAGAGAAGTGGTGTTGAGTTTATCGCACAGCCAGGTGGTTCAATCAGAGATGATAATGTTATTGACACTTGCAATAAGTACAATATGGCTATGTGCTTTACAGGTATCAGACTATTCCACCACTAATATATAATAAAGGAAGATTACAATGAAGGTTTTAATGATAGGCTCAGGTGGCAGAGAGCACGCACTAGTTAAAAAGCTTGTTGAAAGCCCACGAGTAACTAAATTATATACAGCACCAGGCAATGGTGGTATTTCATGCGACAGCGAATGTGCAAATATTCCTGTAATGGATAAAGAAAAAATGGTTGCCTTTGCTAAAGAAAATAACATTGATTTAGCATTTGTAGCACCAGATGACCCTCTTGCAGCAGGTATGGTAGATGCTTTTGAAGAAGCAGGTATCCGTGCCTTTGGACCTAATGCAAAGGCTGCTGTAATTGAGGCTAGTAAGGTTTTCTCAAAGGACCTTATGAAGAAATACAGCATACCAACAGCTGAGTATGAGGTATTTGATAACGCAGATAATGCTATCGAATATATCGGAAGCCGAAATGAATTTCCAGTTGTTATCAAGGCAGATGGTCTTGCACTTGGTAAGGGTGTAATTATTGCAAAGTCATTTGACGAAGCAAAAGAGGCTGTTAAGTCTATAATGGAAGATAAGAAATTCGGTGAATCAGGAAACAAGGTTGTTGTTGAAGAATTTCTAACAGGTCCAGAGGTTTCTGTATTATCATTTACAGACGGTAAAACAGTTAAACCAATGGTATCATCAAAAGACCACAAAAGAGCCTACGACAATGACGAGGGCTTAAATACAGGTGGTATGGGTACAATCAGCCCTAACCCTTACTATACAGATGCTCTTGCAGAGGAGTGTCAGAAAACAATCTTTGAGCCAACTATCAAAGCAATGGTAGCAGAGGGCAGACCATTCAAGGGTTGTCTATACTTTGGTTTAATGATGACACCAAAGGGACCAAAGGTAATTGAGTATAATGCTCGTTTCGGTGACCCAGAGGCTCAGGTTGTACTACCAAGATTAAAGACAGATTTAGTTGATATTATCGACGCTGTAATTGATGAAAAGCTTGATGAAATAGAAATCGAGTGGTCAACAGATGCGTCAGCTTGCGTTGTAATGGCAAGTGGTGGTTACCCAGAAGCATATAAAAAGGGTATCGAAATCACAGGTCTTAACGACAAGGGCAATGTAGACGGTGCAACAGTTTACCACGCAGGTACAACATATACAGACGGTAAGTTCTATACAAATGGTGGTAGAGTTTTAGGTGTTACAGCTTCAGCTCCAACACTTGACGAAGCTCTTGAAAAGGCATATTCTGCTGTTAAGAAAATACACTTCGACGGTGCTCATTACCGTACAGATATCGGCAGAACAAAGTAATTTATATTATAACTAAAATACCCAAGCAACAAGATAAGTGACCCGACCTCCAAAAAGTTAGACCAAAAATCTAATATTTTGGAGGTCGGGATTTTAAATGACAAAATACAGTTATGAATTCAAGAAAAAAGCAGTAATGGAATATATTAATGGAAAAATGGTTATAGAAGAATATACAAAGACTACAACATACATATTTATATTAAAGCTCTTTGTGTTATAAATTTATAATTATTTTTATTTATTAAAGTAATATTCAAATATCAACTGTTTATCTTAATGCAAATTATTTGAATTGCTTTATAAAGTTTTAGTATATGGAATAAAAAACAAGGAGTGTTCTCAGGTACCCACTTCTGGTATTGTCAACAATATCCAGTCGTTTATTGAACACTCCTCATTGGTGCACCCGACAGGAATTGAACCTGCACTTCCGTTAAGAAATATGGACCTGAACCATACGCGTCTGCCAGTTCCGCCACGGGTGCGTATTTAATTTTTACTCTCAAATTTTTACACGGCGAAGAGCAAACCGAGGTGGAGCATATCGCTCAATCCACATACAAAAAATAAGATATAATCAAAAAGACTATTATCTTAAAGTAATTGTCATTATATCACAGAGCTTTTTTGATTTCAAGTATTTTCCAAAAAACTATAAAAACAATACAGTTAATACCATACATATATTTAAAAATAAAGGTTGAAAAATATAAATATATATGAGATAATGAATAAAAATAAGAATTAATCTCATTTATTGGATAAAAATTTTTCACTAAGAGGTGTAAAATGGCAGAGAAAAAAATTGTAATTAAGGGAGCTAATGAACATAACCTTAAAAATGTAGATTTAGAAATACCAAGAGATAAGCTGGTTGTTATCACGGGATTATCAGGCTCGGGTAAATCATCATTGGCTTTTGATACAATCTATGCAGAGGGGCAGAGAAGATATGTAGAGTCGTTATCATCATATGCAAGAATGTTTCTAGGACAAATGGAAAAGCCAAATGTAGAAAGTATAGAGGGGTTGTCACCTGCAATTTCTATTGACCAAAAGACAACCTCTAAAAATCCTCGTTCTACTGTTGGTACGGTAACAGAAATTTATGATTATTTAAGACTTATGTATGCCAGAGTAGGAATTCCTCATTGTCCTGTATGTGGTAAAGAAATTAAACAACAGACAATAGATCAGATTGTAGATAAGGTTATGAACCTTGAAGAACGAACAAAAATTCAAATTCTGGCACCTATAATAAGAGAAAAAAAGGGTGAGCATATTAAGGAATTTGATAAGGCAAGAAAAAGTGGTTATGCAAGAGTAAGAGTAGATGGTAATATTTATGACCTTACAGAAGAAATTAAGCTAGAGAAGAATAAAAAGCATACAATAGAAATTATTGTAGACAGACTTGTGATTAATGATACTATTCGTGCAAGATTGGCAGATTCACTTGAGATTGCATCTAAGCTAGCGAGTGGAATTGTAATTGTCAGTATTGTAAATGGAGAGGATATGCTTTTTTCTCAAAATTATGCTTGCCCAGAACACGGTATAAGCATAGAGGAGCTTTCTCCAAGAATGTTTTCATTTAATAATCCTATGGGTGCTTGCCCACATTGTACAGGTTTAGGTGTGTTTATGCGTGTAGACCCCGATTTGATTATAACTGACTGGAATAAATCTATTCGTCAAGGTGCCATAAGAGGCAGTGGTTGGGCTATGGAAGGTAGTTCTATTGCAACAATGTATTTTGAAGGACTTTCAGAACACTATAAATTTGATCTAGATACTCCAATTAAGGATTTACCCGAAGAAATAGTAGATATTCTTTTATACGGAACAAACGGAGAGAAATTTGAAGTTATCCGTAGATCAGAATATGGTAGAGGTGTATATGAAACAGATTTTGAGGGTGTTATAAATAATCTTGAACGACGCTTTAGAGATACTCAAAGTAAGTGGATAAAAGAAGAAATTCAGAATTATATGAGTGAAGTCCCATGTAAACACTGTAAAGGTAAAAGACTTTCAGAGGTTAGCCTTGGTGTAACAGTGGGGGGTATAAATATTTCTGACCTTTGCGATAAATCTGTTGTTCAGATAATAGATTTTGTGAATTCGCTTGAGCTGTCAGAAAGAGAAAAAGCAATAGCAGAACCAATTATTAAAGAAATAAACAACCGTTTAGGATTTTTAAATAGTGTAGGTCTGGACTATCTTACACTCTCACGTTCATCTGGTACATTAAGTGGTGGCGAGAGCCAGCGTATTCGTCTTGCTACTCAAATAGGCTCATTTTTGATGGGTGTTCTCTATATTCTTGACGAGCCTAGTATAGGTTTGCACCAAAGAGATAATGATAAGCTTATCGGTACACTTAAAAAGCTTAGAGATTTAGGTAATACAGTTATTGTAGTAGAACACGATGAAGACACAATGAAAGCAGCTGACCATATTATAGATGTAGGTCCTGGTGCTGGTGTACACGGTGGTAATATAGTTTGCAGTGGAGATATTAACAAGATACTTGCGTGTAAGGAGTCTATAACAGGTCAGTATTTAAGTGGAGTAAGAAAAATTGAAGTCCCAGATAATCGCAGAAAAGGCACAGGTGAAAAATTAGTTGTAAAAGGTACAAAGCAGAACAACTTAAAAAATATCACTGTTGAATTTCCAGTAGGTAATTTTATCTGTGTTACAGGTGTTTCAGGATCTGGTAAATCTTCACTTGTAAATGAAATTTTGTATAAGCACCTTGCGTCGAATCTTAATCGTGCTAAATGTCAGGCTGGTAAATTCAGAGAAATTACAGGTATAGAAAACTTTGATAAGGTAATTAATATAGATCAGTCGCCAATTGGTAGAACACCTCGTTCAAATCCTGCTACTTATACAGGAGTATTTACCGATATTCGTGAGCTTTTTGCCTCTACCCAAGATGCAAAAATGCGTGGTTACAGTACTGGTAGATTTTCATTTAATGTAAAGGGTGGAAGATGCGAGGCTTGTCAAGGTGATGGTATTATAAAGATAGAAATGCACTTTTTGCCGGATATTTATGTTCCTTGTGAGGTTTGCAAGGGTAGACGTTACAACAGAGAAACCTTGCAGGTTAAATATAAAGGTAAATCTATTTATGATGTGCTTGAAATGACTGTAGAAGAGGCTGTTGAGTTTTTTGCCAATATGCCCAAAATTCATCGTAAGCTGAAAACTTTGCTTGATGTTGGTTTAGGCTATGTAAAACTTGGTCAGCCTGCAACCACACTTTCAGGTGGTGAAGCACAAAGAGTAAAACTTGCCACCGAGCTTTCTAAACGTTCCACAGGAAAAACAGTTTACTTTTTGGACGAACCAACTACTGGCTTACACATTGCAGATGTTCATAAGCTGGTACAGGTTTTACAAAAACTTGTAGACGCAGGCAATACAGTTATAGTTATAGAGCATAACCTCGACCTTATAAAAACCTCTGACTATATTATTGATATCGGTCCTGAGGGTGGTGACAGAGGAGGTACAATAGTAGCCAAAGGTACACCAGAACAGGTTGCAAAAAATCCAGCCAGTTATACTGGAAAATACCTTGCACCACTTCTTAATGAATGAAACTTAATTATTATCAAAACTCATATGTAAGCTTTTTAGCTTTATATATGAGTTTTTTATATAATATATTTAAAAAATAAAACCCAACATATATTTGATTTTATTTTGCGTTAGAGATAAATCACTATAAACCAACAGTTAATAATATTATTGTATAATAAACCAAGAAACTAACATCAAAACAACAACAAATTTTTCTTGAACTATAAAGCATTTAATAGTAAAAATCTGATTAATACAGTAGAGTAAGGATTAAAGAAAATAGTTATAAACAATTTCTAAAAAAATCTATAAAAAGTATTGACTTTTATAAAATATGTGATATTATATAATGCGTAAGTTAATTCAACATTTTGTCGAATTTAAACTACTCCTTTTTCTTTATCTAATTATATAGAACTAAATTCTATAATCATCAAAAGAAATCTTCGCCTTGAGCGGAGATTTTTTTTGATATGTTTTTGATATGATAATATCAAGTTTTTTAGATGATTTGCTATCGCACTAAAGTGCTTGATGTTGCAAAATAAAATGTTTAATTTTTTTTAGGGTGTATCTGAAAACTAAAAATTGCACAAAATTTGAAGACGTTATATAATAGAATAAAAAGTTAAAGGAGGAGAAATCGTGTCAGTAAGAAGATATGAAATCAGCGATGAACAATGGGAACAGATAAAGGATATGTTCCCAAGA
>JAXJQK010000094.1:0-15022 GCA_036311185.1 Acutalibacteraceae bacterium
AAATAAACCTTCGCATTTGGGAAAATATTTGCTCCGCAAATATCAATACCACCACAATGGTCAACATCTGCGTGAGTAACAAAAAGATGTTTGATATTTTCTGAATTTATACCAATGGTTTTAAAAGCATCAGTTGTCCCTTGAAAATTCAGGTGTCCTGCATCAATAGCTATGGTCACTCCATTTTTAGTATAAAACCAAATGTTCACGTCATTTTGCCTGATACAACTTATACCATATTCGTATTTTCCTGTTTCCGAAGGATTACAGCACCGTTTACCTCTTATCATATATTTCTTTATTTTATTATCAAAAAAATATAATAGCTTCATAAATAAAACCTTTCCTTTATTATAAAAATCTTTTCTGTCTTTACTCTGCAAAGCTTACAAGTTCAGATATATCTTTTCTCTTTTTAGGACGAAGTTTATCATCCCTTGCGTAACCTAAAGCAATTACCAGTCGCACTGTTCCGTCAAGGTCTAAAATTTTGCGAATTTTTCTACCATTGAGCCAGCCTAGTATACAAGTTCCAAGCCCTTGTGCAGTTGCCTCTAACGTAATAAACGCAGACAAAATGCCTATATCAATAGAGCGATAGTCGGTCTTTTTCATAATAGCACCCATTGTTGCAGTTTTGTTATATGGTTTTTCTGAAATTACCAAAAGTACAGGTGCATCAGAGGCATATTTATTCCGTCCCATTTCCTGAGTAGCCTGTGCAACTTCTTTTGCCATCTCACCTTTGCACACCGTGATGTGATAAGGCTGACCATTACAAGTAGATGGTGATATCCTTGCTGAATCGAGTATTGCGTAAATTTTCTCGTCCTCAACAAGTAGTTGTGAATTAAACGCACGGCAGGACTGCCTGTTTTTTGCTATTTTTGTAAAATTCATAATTAACTCCTTTTTAAATTTGCTTTCTCTTAAATCACTGATTGACTGTTCGTTTATATTTATACAACATATACATTGCTGAACATATTGTTCGTTATCATGTTAACAGTTGATAGAGTAAAATACTACATACGATTTTGTTGCATTGTAAGTTACCGAACATTTTCGAGAATTTGTACGGAATTAACTTCAGCATACTAAAGCCTGATGCAATCTATAACGTATCACATCATCCTTTTGTTTATCAATATTATCTTTTTACAACTCGAGTTTTGTTCCTGTTGATAAATACAGCAGTTTGTTTTTCAGCGTTTCTTTCATTTGCTCATAGACCCTTACACCAGTGCAATGACAGGTGTAATAAATGCTTTTGTTTTTATTAAGAGCACCAGCAATATCATCAATAAGCTTGTTGTTTTCTGTCTTTTTTGTAGGCGGATTAAAGAGATGAAAACCACCAATAACATACGACATTTTATTTTTAGCAATCCTTTCAGCTTCCTTTTGAATATTCACAATACCAGAATGAGAACAGCCAGAAATTAATATTCTATTGTTAGCTGATGTTATAATTAAATTTTGCTCGTGGTCAAAGCTGTCTATAATTAAGCTGTTTGCTTTTTTAGCAAATAATACATCATTAGATTTAGAATGATACTCACTTGATTTCACATTTGAGAATAAAAGTAATTCATCATCTATTATATGATTATCGTCAGTAAAAATAAATCTCTCACTGCGAGCTAGGCTTT
Organism: Acutalibacteraceae bacterium; assembly: GCA_036311185.1. GTDB lineage: Bacteria > Bacillota > Clostridia > Oscillospirales > Acutalibacteraceae > CAG-964. The sequence goes on from JAXJQK010000094.1 coordinate 1,653, forward strand.
TATCCAAACTAACAGAAAATGGTATCTTCAACAGCTTAATATAGTGTGGCTCAAACGCAGTTTTTCTGATATAAATTTTAGCTATAGAATTCATCTTCATAAAGGTGCTTAAGCCTCCACCGTGGTCTTTATGCCCGTGAGAGATAACTACGGTATCAACAGCTTTTATGTCTATTCCAAGTTTCTCTGCATTTTTAGCAAAGGTATCATCAGGCCCTAAATCAAATAAAATCTTATGTTCAGGGGTTTCTATGTACAAGCACAAGCCGTGCTTTGCGTAAAGCTCTTTTGATAATTTGGTATTTTCAACTAATGCAACTGTTTTTGTCATGTTTACACCTTCTAATGTAATATCGGCTGTTTTATTTTATATCACAATTCTAAAACACACGCAAGTAATACTATTTCTTTACACACTTCTACATCTACTTACCCGTACTGATGGTATAAAAATAAATAAACAACTGGTATTGTTAGTGTGTTCAAGTTAAAATATAATAGTGTTAGAATAATAGAGAAAGAGGGATTGTATTATGAAGATAAAAATTGCTGAAAATATAAAAAGCTTGCGAAAAGCACATTCACTTACACAGGAACAGATGGCAGAGGCGTTGGGAGTTACTGTTGGAGCTGTTTATAAATGGGAAGCAGGATTATCTGTACCTGAAATAAAATTGATTATAGAAATTGCAGATTTCTTTGAGATTTCGGTGGATACGCTATTAGGATATGAACAGCAAAATGGCAATGTTGAAAACAGAATCCAAAGAATAAAGCAATGTATTTTAGAAAAGGATTTTGAAGATGGTGTTACAGAAACAGAGAAAGCACTTAAGAAATACCCCAACAATTTTAGTGTTACCTATGCTGGAGCTATACTGTATATGCTGAAATTAGCAGAGGATAAATGTAAAGCTGATATGTTCAAATCTAATCAGTTATTTAAGAAGTCGATTTCTTTGCTTTATCAGAATACAGAAAAAAGTATCAATGAAACAACTATATTAAATCATATGGCAAGCAATTATTTGTCTGCGGGTGATATAGAGAAAGGGTTAGAAATTTTAAAACAAAATAACATTTGCAATATCAATAGTGGTCAGATTGGTTTTATTTATGCAACAGAATTAAATAAACCTGATAAAGCCGAAAAATATCTGCTTTCTTCTATGTCTGAAATTATTAATAAGACAATTTTTACAGTTGGTGGTATGGCTTATGCACACGCATTGCAAGGTAATAAGGCTTGTATTACAGAAGCATTATGGTTGATTAGATTCTTCGACAGCTTAAAAGAGAATGCAGATGATGTTACCTTCCTTGATAAATTCAAAGCAATGCTGTTGGCACAATGTGCAGTATGGGAAGCTTCTTTTAAACATATGGATAAGGCTAGGGAATATATTACCAACGCATATCTGTTGGCAGAGCAATTTGATAAATCGCCTATTTATTCAACGCAAAATGTTGTGTTGATGAAAGGAACAGAGAATAAAGGAGCTTCATTTGATGGAATTGGAAAAACAACAAAAGAAGCTATAGAAAAATTCGTTTTTGGTAAAGTATATAAATCTGAAGCAGTAGCACAGATAAAAGAATTATGGGAGGAATTAAAATATGGAGGCAAGCAAACTGGATAAGAAGCTAAATAAAATGTGTAAAAGGAGTAAGGCAGTCGGAGTAAACATTGCCTTGTTTGACAGCAAGCAAATTATTTACAATTATAACTTCGGCTTTGCAAATAAGGAAAAGAAAATCAAAAGTGATAATAACAGTCTGTATATGATAGGCTCAAATACAAAGGTTATAACAGCACTGGGTATCTTAAAGCTTATGGAGGAAGGAAAGCTTTCTTTAGATGATGACATCAAAAAGCATATTCCTGAATTTGAGATAAAATCAAATTTTGAATACGACAAGATAACCATTGAAAAACTGTTAATGCACAGGTCAGGTTTGATATCTGATTTGTTTGCTTTGATATTAGACAAAACAAGAGATTACCACGAGGTAATTTCAGAATTGAAAGAGACTTATCTGACAGCAATGCCAGGTAAAATGTTTTCTTACTCCAATGTAGGCTATACAGTGCTTGGTATTATTATTGAGCGAGTTTCGGGATTATCCTACACAGAATATGTACAGCAAGAGATTGCAAAGCCGCTAGATATTCAGGTGCATTTCTTTTTAAATGAAGAAGACAGACTTCCTTATGCCTCTACAGCTTCTTTGTGTTATGATAAAAAAGGAAAATCAGTAGAGGACAGCTTGTCAACTATGCTACCAGCAGGCTCAAACACCTATATGTCGCTTACAGATTTTATAAAGCTTGGACAAATGTTTTTAAAGAAAGATACTGCTTTGCTCAAAAGGGAGACACTGGAATTAATGGAAACATTAAAGCTGGATGACCCTGTTGATGAGGAAGTTTATAATGTGGGCTTCGGTCTTATACATAAGCAGTATGATATGGGAGAACATGTGGGTAAGGTGCTTGGTCATGGTGGAAATACCACTTGTCATCATTCTATGTTTAACTATATTCCTGATCTGGAGATTGGTATCGTGGTAATGACAAATAGTCAGAGTGCCGTAGGAATGTATGCAAATGCAGGTATGACTGTCTTGGTAGATTATCTTAAGGAGAAAGGAATTACTGTAGAGCAAGCCAAAGCTGAACAGAATTATCTGGAGTGTTGCAATGAGGAATTTACTGGTAAATATGCAACAGCCCTTGGTGTAATGGATATCAAACAAAATGATAAAAACGAATTGGTTACCAAGGTATCTAAAATTCCGATTAAGTTGTGCCTTTGTAAGGATGGATATTTTCAGTGTAAGCCTGTAAGAGCGATACATAAAATCCCTGTGTTTAAACGCTCAATTCAGAGTATGCGTTTAAAGCCTGCTACTTATTTGGGTGAAGATATTATGCTTTTTGAACAAATCAGTAAATACCATAAAACAAAGGGTATTATCGGATGTAAATATGAAGCTACGGATATTCCGAGTAGCTTAAGAATGGCTTGTGGCAATTACAGGGTTATGAATGATAATTTTAAGGATTTGAAATGTAAATGCAAGCTTAATGTAGATAAAGATGTGTTAATACTGGAGATTACAGCTCTAAATGTAAAGCTTAATAGCTGTCTTAAAGTAGTGAGTGAAGACCTTGCGATTATACAGGGCTGTGGAAGACTGGCAAGAGAAATGGTTAAGCTGAAAAAGAGGGACGATGGAGATTATTTGATTTTTAGTGGCATTGTTTTTAAGAAGATTGATTAAAAGTGAGAATAATCAATCTTCTTTAATCCCGTGTATCATTCAGCCTGCAACACAACCCTATTTTTTCGGTGTCTGATTGGATACATCATAACTGTTGTGAACTAATAAACTCATCAATTATCCCTAAAATTTCATCAGGGCTTAACATAATCGCAAGGTGACCACCCTTTAAATCACGCACAACCTTAGGCTTTGTCATAATGTTAATTAAAGCTTCTTTGATATCGTCTGTAAATGTTTTGTCGTCGTCAGGCTCAATAATCAGCACTCTGCCTTTTAAGTACGCAAAATCCTCTTTATGATGTGTGCCAAAGGAGCTTCTCAAATCGCCAAGCAGGGTATCCATATGCACAAAGTATTCATTTGTCATAGAGCCTTTAATCTGCTTCATCAGTTCTTTAATGGCTCTTTGTGTTTCCGGTGAATTCTTGAGGTGCTTTTTAAATGCAAGCTCCATAATTGCAGGCAGTGTCCATATAATCTCTTGTTTTTCTTCTCTTTTTCTTCGTTTATCATTTCGAAAAAACGTTTTATGCCCTCATATCTTAAATCGTTTGACAGAGAGGCTGTTGATGTAAGAATAAGTCCCTTTACCACATCAGGGTGTCGCTTTGCGATAATTTGTGCCAGATGATTACAACACTTTGGTGTAAATATTATCTTATTATAATCTGAGTAAAGCAGAATATATTTATGAGATAATACAGGAAATTGAATCTATTAAAGATTACAACACTACCATCAAAAAAGGCAAGTCTGAAATTAAGCAAACAGTTAATTTAATAGAAGAAATGGTAAATTATGGTCAGATAAGTAATGATAATTTACGATTACAGATTGATGAAATAAAAATATATGAGTATGATAAAAAGTTTAGAATAGAAATAAATCTTAAAGTAAACTCATATGATTAGTAAGTGTTAATATCTTTTATGAAACACACCTTTGACACTATAAGATAAATCTTAATTGGATATATATATAAACAACATATTGTACTATAATTTTTAAAAAATAGGATGGAGGAATACTTTATGAGAGAAAGATATCAACTTAATAAAGAGCTTGCCCAGATGCTCAAAGGCGGAGTTATTATGGATGTTACAACACCTGAACAGGCAGAGATTGCACAAAAAGCAGGTGCGTGTGCGGTAATGGCTTTAGAACGTATACCTGCTGATATTAGAGCAGCAGGTGGGGTATCAAGAATGAGTGATCCTAAAATGATACGTTCAATTCAACAGGCTGTGTCTATTCCTGTTATGGCAAAATGCCGTATAGGTCATTTTGTTGAGGCACAAATACTTGAAGCTATCGAAATAGATTATATTGACGAAAGCGAAGTTCTTTCTCCAGCTGATGATGTATATCATGTAGACAAGAATAAGTTTAAAGTGCCATTCGTATGTGGAGCAAGAGATTTAGGAGAAGCTCTTCGTCGTATTGCAGAGGGTGCTTCAATGATACGAACAAAAGGAGAGCCGGGCACAGGTGACATCGTTCAGGCTGTTAGACATATGCGTATGATGAATTCTCAGATACGCCACACCGTATCGCTTAGTGAAGATGAGCTTTATGAAGAAGCGAAGCACCTGGAAGTCTCATACGAACTGCTTAAACAGGTACACGAAATTGGCAGGCTTCCTGTTGTTAATTTTGCGGCAGGCGGTGTTGCAACTCCTGCTGATGCAGCACTTATGATGCAACTTGGTGCAGAGGGTGTTTTTGTTGGCTCTGGAATCTTTAAATCAGGTGACCCGGTGAAACGTGCATCTGCTATAGTGCAGGCTGTAACAAATTATACTGATGCTAAGCTCATAGCAGATCTTTCAAGCGGACTTGGTGAAGCTATGGTAGGTATAAACCCGAATGAGATAAAGGTTATTATGGAAGAAAGGGGCAAATAATGCGTATTGGTGTTCTAGCTGTACAGGGTGCGTTTGCTGAACATATAGAAAAACTTAGTGAGCTTGGAGTAAAAAGTTTTGAAATTCGTCAGCAAAAAGATATAAACGGAAGTTTTGATGGACTGATTCTCCCTGGTGGTGAAAGTACAACTATGCGTAAGTTGCTTACAGAACTTGACCTAATTGAACCATTGAAAAAGTGTATACAGAATGGTATGCCAGTTTTAGGAACTTGTGCTGGAATGATATTGCTTGCAGGTGAGATATCTGGTGGAGAAGCGTCCTGTTTTGGTACTTTTGATATTACAGTAAAAAGAAATGCCTATGGTAGACAACTAGGTAGTTTTCGATGCAAAGATAGATTTTGTAATCATATAATTGAAATGCCGTTTATTCGAGCTCCTTTTGCTGAGCGTGTAGGTGACAATGTAACCATTCTTTCCAAGCACGAAAACAAGATTGTTGCTGTCAGACAAGATAATCAGTTGGCATTAGCTTTTCACCCTGAATTGACAGATGATATGACAGTTTACGAATATTTTCTTGGAATAGTGAAAAATCATATTTAAATATCGAATCTAAATGTAGTATAATAAGGAATGAGGTGAGAAGAATGTATATTCGAATAGATCATGAAAGTCGTGTTCACACTTACATACAAATATATCAAGAGTTGAGACGTAGGATTATTTCTGGTGCTTTTACATATGGCTCAAGACTACCATCAAAACGTGAACTTGCTAAAGATTGTCTTGTCAGTGTTATAACCGTTGAACACGCTTATCAGTTGCTTTGTGACGAGGGGTACTGCGAAATGCGTCCAAGAAGCGGCTGCTATGTTAAATATTCTGCAGATACATTCTTCCCGATTAATGAGATTGAAAAAAATATACAAATAACGGATAGCATAGAAATTTATAAAAACGATAACATACCTTTTTCTTCCGTTGCTACCATGTTAAGAAAGGTAATACTTGACCGTGGCGAGAGAATACTGATGAAATCTCCGAATAACGGGTGTTTAGAACTTCGTGAAGCTATATGCCGATATCTTTCGAGATGCCGAAACATTACAGTTTCGAGCGGTCAGATAATTATCGGTTCAGGAGCTGAATATCTGTACGGAATATGTATTCAGATGCTTGGTAGAAATAAAAAAATCGCTCTTGAATCACCATCGTATGAAAAGATTAAAGCCGTGTATACATCAAACGGTTCTGTTTGTGATATGCTTGAAATGGATGAAGAGGGGATTCGGGTTGAAAATTTGGAACACTCGGACGCACAGATATTACACGTTACACCTTTTAACAGCTTTCCGAGTAAAATAACTGCTTCGGCAGAACGAAGAACAGTTTATCTTGAGTGGGCAAAACAAAGAAATGCTATTATTATAGAAGATGATTATGATTCTGAATTTACTCTTAACGGAAAAGCGCCTCAGACGTTGTTTTCACAGAGCGAAGATGAAAATGTAATATATATCAACACATTTTCAAAGACAATAGCTCCATCATTGCGTGTGGGATATATGTTGCTTCCTAAAAAGCTTTTGCCATTATATGAAAGCACAGTAGGATTTTATTCCTGTACTGTGCCGATGCTCGAACAATTTTTTCTTTCGGAATGGCTTGATAGTGGCGAGTTTGAGCGTACCATAAGTCGCATTAGGAATAAAACAATTTAACACCTTGGTTTTATTTAAATGTTTTCTTATAGAAAATTTGTGTAATGCCTTGTGTTTTCAGAAAAACAGGTGTATAATATTTAAAAAATTAAAAAACGGGAGCTTGTATACAGGCTGAGAGGAAGGTGTGACCTTCGACCGAGAACCTGATTTGGATAATGCCAACGTAGGGATGCCTGATACAAGGATATTAGGAAGAACAAAGTTTATTAAGGAAGTTACCAAATCGGTAGCTTCCTTTTTTTGTTATATGAAATTGCTCGATAACACTCGGGCACAGAAGCTTTGAAAAAATGATGCTATCTACACGAATTACGTGCGAGATACTCGCTTTTTTATTTTATTTGGAGGTGTATATATGGTTAAAATTAACGGAGAAGAAAAGAATGTTGCAGGAATGACAGTTGCAGAGTATCTTGCAACAACAAATTATAACCCAAAAAGAATTGCTGTTGAACGCAATGGCGATATCGTCTCAAAGTTACAGTATGATAACACTGTTTTGCAAGATGGCGATAGTGTAGAGGTTGTAAGCTTTGTAGGGGGTGGTTAATCTGATTCCAACAAAGGAAGAATGGTACAGTGCTTTGTGTGAAAGACATGGTGAAGATATACAAAAAAGATTTTCATCTGTCACAGTAGCAATCTGTGGTCTTGGGGGACTTGGTTCAAATATCGCTGTTGCTCTTGCCCGTGCAGGTGTTGGAAAGCTGATTTTAATCGACTTTGATAAAGTTGACATTACAAATCTTCACCGACAGCAATATAAAGCTAATCAAATTGATATTAACAAGACAAACGCTTTATCTGAAAATCTACTGGAGATTGCTCCATATATTACAGTTGAAGCTCATAATGTTTGTATTACCGTAGATAATGCAGAAAAGCTACTTAAAAATGCCGATATTATATGTGAAGCCTTTGATAATGCAGAGTGCAAGGCGATGCTCACAAATTTGGTTCTTGAAAAAATGCCAGACAAATATTTGGTTGTGTCATCGGGTATGGCTGGAATGGGGAGTGCTAATACAATAAGGACTCGCCAAGTGTCAAAAAAGCTGTATATCTGTGGAGATGAAGTAAGCGATGTAAAAAAGAGGGTAGTCTTGTATCTTCCCGTGTAATGATTTGTGCTGCACATCAGGCACACACTACACTTAGAATTTTATCAGAACAATTTGAAACTTAAAGAAAGAAGGATATAAAAATGGATAACGATAAACTTATAATCGGAGGTTACGAGTTTAACTCTCGTTTTATTCTCGGATCGGGAAAATATTCTATGAAGCTTATAGAATCAGCAATTAAAGATGCAGGTGCTGAGATTATCACTCTTGCAGTACGCAGAGCTAATACAAAAGAACAGGAAAATATTCTTGATTATATTCCAAACGGAATTACTTTACTACCTAATACAAGCGGTGCAAGAAATGCAGAAGAAGCTGTGCGTATTGCCCGACTTGCACGTGAGCTTGGTTGCGGTGACTTTGTAAAAATTGAAATTATGCGTGACTCAAAATACCTTTTACCTGATAATCAAGAAACTATAAAGGCTACCGAAATCCTTGCAAAAGAGGGTTTCGTTGTAATGCCATATATGTATCCTGATTTGAATGTTGCCAGAGATTTAGTAAACGCGGGTGCGGCTTCTGTAATGCCTTTAGCTTCTCCTATTGGTTCTAATAAAGGTCTTGCAACCAAGGAATTTATCCAAATTCTTATTGATGAAATCGATGTGCCAATTATCGTTGATGCAGGTATCGGCAGACCATCTCAGGCTTGTGAAGCTATGGAAATGGGTGCTTCCGCTATTATGGCTAACACTGCACTTGCAACAGCAGGTGATTTACCGATGATGGCTTCTGCATTTAAGAACGCCATTGAAGCAGGACGAAAAGCATATCTTTCAGGACTTGGCAGAGTTCTCACTCGTGGTGCATCCGCATCAGATCCGTTAACAGGCTTTTTGAGAGATTAAGGAGTAGTTATGGAAAATCAATTCTTTGTAGATTCTGAGCATTTATCTTCTGAAGCTCTTGCTAAAAAGCACAGACTTGAAAATGAGCCTGAATATCGTACAAATCATATGGAATATATAGAGGGTATGGAAATTATCGAATCAGATATTTATTCAAAGGTTATTGAACAGATAAAGTCTTATGATTACAGCAAATACACTGCTTCAGATGTAAAAACGGCACTTGAACACGATGTATGTACTATCGAGGATTTTAAGGCTCTTTTATCTCCTGCAGCAAAGCCTTTTTTAGAGCAAATGGCACAGCGTGCAAGGCTTGAAACAAGCAAGCATTTTGGTAATACTGTGTATCTCTTTACTCCTTTATACATTGCGAATTACTGTGAGAATTATTGCGTGTATTGTGGATTTAACTGCTACAATCACATAAAACGAATGAAGCTTAGTATGGAGCAGATAGAAAAAGAAATGCAGATTATAGCTGATAGTGGTATGGAAGAAATTCTTATTCTCACAGGTGAAAGCCGAGGTATGAGCAATGTAGAATACATTGGTGAAGCCTGCAAGCTGGCTAGAAAATATTTCAGAATGGTAGGACTTGAAATATACCCTGTTAATACTGATGAATATAAATATTTACACGAATGTGGAGCAGATTACATAACTGTGTTCCAAGAAACCTATGATTCTGACAAATACGAAGCTCTTCATCTTTGTGGACATAAGCGTGTGTGGCCATATCGCTTTGACTCACAGGAACGAGCACTTATGGCTGGAATGCGTGGAGTTGCCTTTTCGGCACTTTTAGGTCTGTCAGATTTCAGAAAGGACGCACTTGCCAGTGCATTACACATATATTTTCTGCAGAGAAAATACCCTCACGCAGAAATGTCGCTTTCCTGCCCACGACTCAGACCTATTATCAATAACGATAAAATCAACCCATTGGATGTAGGCGAAAGTGAGCTTTGTCAGGTGCTTTGTGCTTATCGTATCTTTTTGCCTTATGTGGGAATAACTGTATCTTCTCGTGAAAGTGCAGAATTCAGAAACGGCATAGTAAAAATTGCTGCAACAAAGGTTTCTGCAGGTGTTTCTACAGGAATAGGCGACCACGATACTAAATACAACGGAGCTGAAACTGATGAAGTTCAGGGCGATGAGCAGTTTGAGATTGATGATAACCGAAGTCTTACTAAGATGTATGAAGATATGGCGGATGAAGGCTTACAACCGGTGCTTAATGATTATCTGTATGTGTGAGGTAAAGAGAATGAAAAAGTTTGATACAAGTTTATATTTTATAACCGACAGTTCTAATTATAATGAACAGGAATTTCTCAACCGTGTTGAAAAGGCGTTGCAAGGTGGTGTAACACTTATGCAACTTCGTGAAAAGGATAAAACAACCCGTGAGTATATTGAGCTTGCTCAGAAAGTACACAGTATTACAAAGAAGTACAATGTTCCGCTTATTATTGATGACAGAGTTGATGTAGCACTTGCTATTGATGCCGAAGGTGTTCACGTTGGTCAAAGTGATATGCCTATTAAAACTGCAAGAAAATTGATGGGCGAAAACAAAATTATAGGTGCTACTACAAAGACAGTTAAACAGGCTAAAGAAGCTTTTGAACAGGGAGCTGATTATCTTGGGGTTGGTGCTATCTATCCAACTACAACAAAGGTAAAAACAGTTCTCACATCAACAGATACTCTACGTGATATTTGCAATTCTGTTCCGATTCCCGTAAATGCCATTGGTGGACTTAACAAAGATAATATTGATGTTCTTCATGGGATTTCTATTGCAGGTATTTGTGTTGTATCCGCAATAATGAAAGCTGATGACCCTAAAAAAGCAACAGAAGAACTCAAATCAAAAGCAGAGAAAATTATAAATCAAAATTCCGGTTGATTGTTTTTTCAAGATTTTACATAAATTACTGAATTATTATAATTTTGCGACAATATATAAGTTGCAGACTTAAAAGCGGTACATTGGGGGCACCACCTTATGCCGCTGTATAAAACGATGCTGAAACACGAAAGGAGACTAAAACTATGAAAATGAAAACAGCATTGACCATTGCAGGTAGTGACTGCAGTGGAGGCGCCGGTATTCAAGCAGATTTAAAAACAATGACGATGAATGGTGTTTACGGTATGAGTGCTATAACAGCGCTGACGGCACAAAACACGACCGGCGTACGAGGAATTTACGAATCTACTCCTGAGTTTTTAGCACAGCAAATAGATGCTGTGTTCGAGGATATTTTTCCTGATGCAGTAAAAATCGGTATGGTATCATCCGCAGAGTTGATTCGTGTTATTGCAGATAGATTAAAATACTACAAAGCCAAGAATATTATTGTAGACCCTGTAATGGTTGCTACATCAGGCTCAGCACTTATGAAAGATAATGCTGTGCAGACAATGATTGATGAGTTGTTGCCACTTTCTATCCTTGTTACACCTAACATACCCGAAGCACAGGTGCTTTCAGGAAAGATAATCGAAAGTAAAGAAGATATGATTACTGGGGCAAAACAAATTGGAGATAATTTTAATTGTGCAGTTTTGCTCAAGGGTGGTCATAGCATAAGCGATGCAAATGATTTGCTTTATGAGAATGGCAAATTTACTTGGTTTAATGGTAAGCGAATTGACAATCCTAACACCCACGGCACAGGCTGTACTTTGTCATCAGCTATTGCCTCGAATTTGGCAAAAGGTTTTGACCTTATCGAGTCGGTTAGAAGAGCGAAAGACTATATCTCAGGTGCATTATTGGCTCAGCTTGATTTAGGACAGGGCTCAGGACCTATGATGCATAATTTCGATTTAAGTTCATCGTTTACCAAAGAAAAGAAATCTGTTTGAAAGGAATATATAAAATGAGAAATTATACAACACAAATGGATGCCGCAAAACAAGGCATAATTACTCCTGAAATGAAGGCGGTAGCTAAAAAAGAATACAGAACCGAAGAAGAAATCCGTGACCTTGTAGCTAAGGGACAAGTTGCCATATGTGCTAATAAGTTACATACCAGTATCGACCCCAATGGTGTCGGTTCTATGCTTCGTACAAAAATCAATGTAAACCTTGGTGTCTCTAGAGATTGCAAGGATTATGATATTGAAATGCAGAAGGTTATGGAAGCTGTAAATATGGGAGCTGAGGCTATTATGGATTTATCATCTCACGGAAACACACAGCCTTTACGCAGAAAGCTTACTAGCGAATGTCCTGCAATGATAGGTACTGTGCCTGTTTATGACAGTGTCATTCATTATCAGAGAGACCTTGCAACTCTTACAGCGAAAGATTTTATAGATGTAGTTCGTCTTCACGCAGAAGATGGTGTTGACTTTGTAACCATACATTGTGGAATTACTCGAAAAACAATCGAACAGATTAAAAAACACAAGAGAAAAATGAATATTGTATCCCGTGGAGGATCACTTGTCTTTGCTTGGATGAGTATGACTGGCGAAGAAAACCCATTTTATGAATATTTTGATGAGATTTTGGATATATGCCGTGAATATGATGTAACAATATCTCTTGGTGATGCTTGTCGACCGGGTTGTCTTGCTGATGCAAGCGATGTGTGCCAGATTGAAGAACTTGTCCGACTGGGTGAACTTACAAAACGTGCTTGGGCAAAGGATGTGCAGGTTATGGTTGAAGGTCCCGGACATATGCCTCTTGATCAGATTGAAGCAAATATGAAGTTGCAACAAACTATATGTATGGGTGCACCTTTCTATGTTCTTGGACCCATTGTTACCGATATTGCTCCCGGATATGATCATATTACCTCTGCTATCGGTGGTGCTGTTGCGGCTTCATCTGGTGCGGCTTTCCTTTGCTATGTAACTCCTGCAGAGCATCTTGCACTGCCTAATGTTGAAGATGTAAAGCAAGGCATTATCGCATCACGCATTGCTGCACACGCTGCAGATATTGCAAAGAAAGTTCCACACGCAAGAGATATAGACGACTCAATGGCAGACGCAAGAAAAACATTTGACTGGGAAAAGCAGTGGGAGTGTTCTATTGATCCCGAAACAGCAAAGGCGATCCGTGACAGCCGTTCTCCTGAACATGAAGACAGTTGTTCAATGTGCGGAAAGTTCTGTGCTGTAAGAAGTATGAATAAAGCTCTTAACGGAGAATATATAGATATTTTGTGATAGATATTAATATAAAATATGTAGTAAACGCTTATCTGCACTACACTAAATTGTGCGGACAGTAAAAAAGAGTGTTCATAACTTAAATCTGTTATGAACACTCATACTGGTGCGGATAACAGGACTTGAACCTGCATGAAATTGCTTTCATATGGACCTGATTTTTACACCACTTTGGAGAGAGTATTATTGTATATATTGTGTTTTACTGGTATATAAAAATTTGTATAGTGAAAGTTCATTCGTATTAGGAGTAACATATAAAATATTATTAGCTGGACTTTCTAATCTTTTTGTGATATATGTTTGTA
>JAXJQK010000095.1:0-10057 GCA_036311185.1 Acutalibacteraceae bacterium
GAAGAAGTTCAAAAACAATTAATTAAATGGATTAATTCTGCTTCTGTTTGTGGCATAGAACCTTTTCAAAAGTGTGCTAAAACTATGCTCACTTGGATTAATGGTATTCTTAATTCTTTTACTACTCCATACACTAATGGTTTCACTGAAGGCTGTAACAACAAAATCAAAGTACTCAAACGCAACGCATATGGCTACCGTAACTTCACTCGCTTTAGAAATAGAATTCTTCACATTTTCTCTAATCAACGACAGGCAACAGCTTAGTTGCCGTTGCCTGTTTTCGCTTTTCTTATTTTCGGGTTTCCCCAACTATTGACATAGAGCCCTTATTTGTGGGTTACCCCAACTATTGACATTGAGCCCTCTTTACAAGGAGGATGGGTAAGCGTGCTTGGGTTGATGCTTACGTTGAATTTATGCTTTTTGATTCGTTGCGTATCTATAAGCCGTAATACAAAAATTCAATGCCAAAAGCAATACTAATGGCAGTAAAGCAATTAACAAAAATAGTTTTTTATCCGTTATCATCTTCTAATGCATCTTTTTTAACTGGTTTGAGCAGTACAATTATCATAAGTGTAAGCAAAATAGGCATAGCAACTATAGGGGTGATAATCAAAGGATCTATTCTATGGGCATCAGATTTGATGGTGATGGTTTTCTCGGATATTGTTTCGATTCGTTTGCCCCTTACCAACAGACGGTGGGTGTTGATACCATACGGAGTACAGGTAAGCAAGGTTACATAATCACAGTTTCCTTCTATATGCAAATCAGCTGTATCTGTAGGGTCAACGGTTTTTATTTGGTCTACTTGATATGTTAATGTACGGTCAAGCACAGAAAATTCAAAGGTGTCGCCGATTTCCAAATGGTCGAGATTAGTGAATAGTGTGGCTGTGGGCAGTCCACGGTGAGCAGAAAAAACAGAGTGTGTACCATTACCACCTATAGGAAGACTACTGCCCTCAAGATGCCCTGCGGCTATGCTTAATACATTATCATTGGTTGTGTGATATACCGGTATCTGTAATCCGATGACATCAATTGACAGATACCCTATCATACCTGTACCGGTAACATCAAGAATATTAAGATAGCCCTCAATTTTGTCATATTCAAGAAGAGGATAGTTTAATTGCCTTAGTTGCGTATTGTAATTATCAGCTTCTTCAAAAATTTTTGTATAATCCTCTGGCTTCATATTCTCTATCATTTTTTCATAGTCAACAATAGCCTCTGATTGGGTTTTTGTATTCCAGTAACTGCTTATAGCAGGGTATAGCATCACGGAGAGACCTATAAAAAACACTAAAAGCAGTATAAAGGTTGACCATTTGTTTTTCTTTTTCATAACTTTCTCCCTAATGTTATATTATACTAAACTCTAATAAAAAACTAGGAAAGTTTTTATTAGAGCACCTCGAATATTAATATAGGGTATGGGGAACCCCATACCCTATATTAATTATTTATACTGATTATTCAGCAATCTGTGACATTCTCTTCTTAGCAAATAGAAGAATACCTGCAGAAAGCATTACAACGCCACCAATTGTTAAGAATAATATTGCACCTACACCACCTGTTTCAGGAAGCATAGAACCTGTTTTGTTCACAACGTGAACACCTGAGCCTGTTGAGTAAATATCGCCATTGAATATAGAATCAAGGTTAGCATCTGAGATGATAAACTTTTGTCTTGCTGTTAGCTTGTTGTAGCCGTCAGGAGCAACAGTCTCTTCTAGATAGTATGTACCGTTGTCAAAACCAACAACTCTTACCTTACCGTTTTTAACAACTATTGGTACACCAGCTTCGTCAGCTCTTGCTCTGCGGTATGTTACATTGTCGTCCATAAGAACAACTTTAACTTCGTTACCGCCTGTTAAAGCATCATAAATCTTAAATTCAGCACCGTCGATAAGAGTATTCTGTGAGTCTGTCTTGATAACATCAAAACCGAATGAGTAAGTCTGTGTTGTATCGTGTGTTGTGAAGTTGCCTTCGCCGTATTCAAGCCAAGAATCGTTTTCGTTGCCTGAGCCTGAGATGATAGCATTTCTGTTTAGCATTGCATCGTAATAAACGATTAGCTTATCGTTTGTCTCTAGTTTGTCACATAGCTCTTTTGAGAAGCGAACCTCGAAAGTACAACCATCTGTTACAGAATCAGTAGCAACTACTGTGTAATCAGTACCTTCAACAAGAGTTGAAGTTAGGTTTGCACCTGGATCAACTAACTCTACACCTGTTACTTTGTTAAATGTAAGACCTGCTGACATTTTATCGTGTAATACATAGTTTTCAGCACCTGCGTGAACAGTGATAGTAACTTTATAGTTTACTGTCTGTCCGATATCAGCAGTGTTTTTATCGCCCCAATTGTTTGTTGAGTCTTCCTGAACCTGCTTGTCAAGTGAAGGAGTACCGTTCTTAGCATTTACAGAAGCATCAGGATTAGTTGTTGTAAGACCGCAAAGAGCACCTACTGATGAATCAACAAGGTACCAACCAAGAGGAATATCTGAGAACTTACCTGAGATATTCTCTGTATCAGGGTCAGTTGTTTTTGTCATTTCGCCATCGTTTAGTGATGATTTTACTGGAGAGATGCCGTTATCTTTTGCGTAAGCAATTGCTAGCTTTGCAAAATCAGCAACAGCAGTAGCGTCGTCACCATTTATCCAAGTTACATAGCCTGAACCATCGATAGCAACATAATTAAGAGCATCTGCAGTAGCGAAGAAATCATCCCAGTCAGAGTTTACTTTGTAAGAATAAGCACCTGATGCAACATCGTAGCTTTCAAGATCAAGTAGGCGATAGATATCGTATCTTGAGTCATCTCCGATGTTATTGATTGTGATAGAACCTAGTTGAGTGTCGTCTGCAGCGACTGTTGGAATTGCAACTGTTAAAAGTACCATAACAGCAAGCAACATAGCGAATAGTTTTTTCATAATGAGTTTTTCCTTTCTGAAAATTAAATTAAATAAAATTATATACGGTACAATCACGACTATCCAAAATCCGCAATTAAAGAGGATTAATTTTTTCCCCCTTTCTTGTGCGTTTGTGTCTTGATATGTATCCACATACAAGCGAAGCGATTGCTATAAAAGCTCCACTTAGTATCCATATTACCCGACCATAAGAGCCGGTAGCTGGCAACTCGTAACCACGTCCCCATCTATAGGTGTTGGTTACGGTTACTTCATAGGAAGGTATTTCACCCTCGATTTTCTTAACATCACTGTAGCTAGGTATCCAGTTGTCGATATCATAGCTTTCTTCAACTGAATAAGTAATTATATCTCCGTTTGCATCAGTATACGGTAAGCCCTCAAAGGTAGCAGTCCAGTTGTTTTTTAAGTTAAGAGTAGTACTGGTCTGCGATTTTTTACCGTTTACAACCAGATATATTAATACCTGAGCCTGCTCATAGGATATCTCGTCTGCCATACCAATGTCCCAGTTTTTGTAAACCGTTAGTGATGTCTGGTTATCTTGCTCAATTGGAGTGTTGGTTATCCTATAGTTAAATCCATCTGACGGAGTAACCACTTCTTCTTGATTTCCACCACCTTCGGTCAAAGCAGTGAAAAGTGCCGCATTTGACTCATTAGTAGCAAGTAAACCGTTGTAGGAGTTCTTTGCTGTAGATATGTAAAACTCCTGATTGAGCCAGTATTGAACATTTATATGATGGTAAATGTTCATACCATTTGAAGTATTTTTGTATTTCATTATTTGGAAGCTGGAGTTTGATTTTGAAACTTTAAAGTAACAATCGTTTGAACCGGAACTATAGTTTAGGTTCAGTATCTGACCAGCTTCGTTAGTAAACAATACACCGTCTGCATTAACTGTAGCTACCCAACGAGCTAAAGGAGAGGTTTTTGCTTTATCCTCGCTTACGTATTCAACCATACAATCATTGCTGTCGTTTACAGCTGACAGATATCCAGAAGATGTTTTTAGTAAATATGTTTTACCATTTTCAAATTTATCTACTGCACTAAATCCTGATGTAGTAGAAGAGGTTGTATTCCCCTCTATTTTTTCAACAGTTGAAACATACAATGGAACATAAGCCTCTTCTACAGAGTAGACAATCTCAGTAACACCGTCTTCGTGATATTTTGGTAAATTAGAAAAGGTGTGTGTCCAGTTGTTCTCCTTACTAAGTGTAGCTTCGTGGATTCTACGAACAGTGCCGTCAGAATCTTCGGCGGTAAGGTAGACAGTTACATAATCATTATCATGATTTTTAGTATCGTTCCATTTTTTACTTGCCGAAACAGAAGTTGATTCGTCCGTATTTTCTGGAGCGTTTGTGACAACGATATATACCTGTTGTTTTTCCTCATCAATTCTAAAACCATAAACGGTAAAACCAGTGGAAATATCCTGTGTCTTGTTATCTTTTATAACTTCTACACTATTAGAAATAAAATCCTTCTTATCAAGTGTGAGCTTGATAATACCCTTTGACAGCGAATAATTTTCGTTATCAGGAGGTTTTGTTTCTTTTATATAGTAAGTGTTTGCTGCGGCTAAACCCCACATATTTGCTGTACCTTTTTTTACTGTGAAAGTATTCTGTGAAGGTTTACCATCTTCGTAATCTTGCCTTGTCTCCCAAAGCTGAGCAGGAATTGTACATTCACTATCTGTATATACAGAGAACTCTGCACCATTTAACAGCTCATTTGTAAGGAAATCTTCCTTTTGAATATTGAGGTTGAATCGTGGGGCAAGGTTAAAATAAATTGCACAGTTTGACATTGAGCTACCTCGTTCCAGATAGTAAATAGTCAGCTTGTGCTCTCCAGAAGCAATGTCGTAAATTGTGTTTGTCTGCTTACCGTTAACAGTTACGATACCTGAAGAAAAGTTGATGTCACCACTTTCAAAGCCGTGAAGTCCGCCTAAGTCAAGAACAAGTTCATCATCTACGAAAACCCATACATCGTCGTCACCTGAGAACTTGAAATGTAAGTCTTGACCATAAATGTCACAGTTAGCAAACTCGCCGTTTTTGTCTTTAAAGCCTGGTGAGTTAGGTAAGAAGAAATCAATATCTACACTCATACCAAACCAGAAATTCGTACCCACGTTATTAGCAGAGCTTCCGTTATCATTGTAACGTGAATCATACATATAGTGTGTTGTGCCACGGTACTCTTGGTGTGCACCTTCATAATTGTATGTATTCACATTTTTACCATTAGTGTTAGCGTATGGTGAGTTAAATGGTAAGAAGTCTGCACACTTACCTTTTGCGTCACCATTGTTGTAAGAATCTATGGTACATTCAAGATAGTTGTATACATAGAAACGCTGATCTCTCTGGTTGTAGGATGCCGCATTTCGTTCGGAGTCATAATAGTAATAACCAAAATGCTCATCATTTTGATCATCCATAAACTGGAACAAGTGGTCGGCTGTGCCGAGGTATTGCTTACCTAAAACACCACTTGCTGTGTTTGGATCAAATGATGTGTTTGGGTCGAACAATAAACTACCAAGCCTTTCTGTATAAAGTCCCGGATAAACTTTACCGGCATCAGTCGGATTATTTATAGCGTTATGGTTGAGAGGGTAAGAAATATCTTCACCGCCTCTGTCCCAGTCTCTAAAAATGTAGTTAAGCGTATGCTCACCATTATATGGATTGTTGCCCGATGTAAGCAATGACCATATTTCAGAGTGACTTGATGCAGAAATATTAGACTGTACACTTTCTGAAAAAAGGTTGAACATACTTGAGTAGTCGAACATCCTTGTTGTTATAAAGTTGTTTGTACTAAGGGTATCGGCTACGCTGGTGTTGTACTGTCCTATATCATAGCTACTTGCCACCCAGTCAGCATAAAGCACCAGATCTTTTGTTACGGTAATCTCACTACCAGGGGTATAGTACTTGTGATTTATAATGTCATACCAACCACGCAGAGTGTAGTTGTATTTATCAGGTGACTGCCACTGTGTGGGTAAAGTCATCTTTTGACCATCAATTATACTGTAGCTTTTGTCAGGCGAACCTAAGAGACTCATAATTCCACCATTGGTGCCATCAAGCCAAACCGTATGTGAAGGCATAGAACGACCAAAGTAAAACACATTACCGTTTGAAAACAAATTTGTGGCAGTAAGTGTTGAGTTGTTTTGCAGATATGCGTAGGCATTCTGACGGGCACCTCGAAGTTTGACTCCATTTGAACTAGTATACAAAGCAGTTTCCCATCTGTCAGTAAGTATTGCTCCTGGAACACCTGTATTGCCAATAAACGGATGCAAATACCTTCTGGTAGAAACATTCTGTATGTAGTAAGTTGTGCGTGAGTCATAGGAACCACAATAGCTGAAGTTCCAAAAAAGTGATGATTTATCATCCACATTTGCAGAAATCGTCGAATTCTCATCAATTTCAATCCTTACAGCATTACCATAACCGTCAATAGCATAGTAATTGTAATCGTTGCCTAAAGTATAGATAATAAAGTTCTCGTTTTGATTAAGCAAGGAGGAACTGTATGCAACAGCTTTTCCTACCTCGTCACCCGAAGCACGTGCGGTACTTTTCATAACAGGTGACTGCTTAGGACTTGTTATGCCATACCCCAAAATACTTTCACTGTAGAGATTTAAAGAAATTTCCTGTACAGAGTTTTCATAATCACCTTGAATAACGTTTATGCTCTGAGAAAAAACTTTGGTTATGATAGCTGTTATGTCGGCTTTATCATCACTATCTGTATCAACAAATACAATATCACCTATAGCAGGAGAGTAATTTTCATTAACATAGAAAATGTTTTTATCTCGCCATTCTTGCATCATTGTGTGGGCGTTTGCACTTATTGGAGCATCAGTAAACCCTGCGTATCTAAGACAGAACGAAGTGAACATATTGTTCCATTTACCATACGGATTTCCGTACCACTCACCATATCTTGTATATCCTTGTCTGTCACCATTGTAATCAACTTCAAAGTTCAAGGTGCTTTCTGTATAACCAAGCTGAGAATATGCAACAGCAACTAATCTGTCTGATGATGAGATATCCTCAGGAATATCAGACATTGTTTGCTCCCAGATTTGTGCAGATTCCAAGTCAGCAGAAATATCACTGTAACACATAGCAGTATGCTTATGTTCCTGAAAACCGCATATGTACTCTACCGTTTTTTCTGGTTCAGAGCTGTGCTCTGTGCTGATGTCTGTGATTACATTGGTGTTGTCAGTCTGTGCGACACATTCGTTGGTGTGAATATGCTCTTCAATACCACAGAAAGCATCTCCTGCAAGTGTTATACCAACGAGCTTCAGCCACCAGAAAACAGCTATAAACACTATAAGGGATAAAATGAACAAAGGCATTATCAATTGTTTCTTGAAAGTTTTCTGCTTAGCAGGTAAACGAATATTCAATTGTAAATCATTTCGCATTTCATCCCTCCCTTTATTAAAATTTCTAAGGCTTATTAAAAAAAGAAAAAATGGTTGCAAAGCGAATGATTTAAAAGCGAAAACCACACAAATACTGACGTATTTGTGTGGGGGTAACGCAAAGCACTGCTTTAGTAACAAATATAGACAATGCTTTTAATTTTTTAACAACCCCTAGATTTTATAAAATTGACAGTTCAGACAGAGGCCAAATTTTCAGAAAAAGCTTTCCGACTATTTGTTCTCCATTTATACACCCGATAACGGTGCTTCTGCTGTCAACAGAAGTTAAGCGTTGGTCTCCCATGAGAAAATATTCATTTTCAGGCACGGTAAAAGGAAAATCGATGTCACATTCACCCAACGCTTTTTCATCTATATAAGGTTCGTCGAGTAAAGTGTCGTTAACAAATACGTTACCATCATCATCAATTACAATTACATCGCCACCAAGACCAATAACTCGTTTGATAAGTATTTTATTTGAGTAAGAGAACGCACACAAATCTCCTCTTTTTAGGTTATTAGATTTAAGCAAAATAACTATTTCAGAGTTGTTCAGTGTAGGTTCCATACTTGTACCTGATATTTGCAACACTGGTAAAACCAATGTTGCTATTAAAGCTGCAATAGCTGCAACTACTATAAGTGAGTAAATCGTGTTTTTGATAATTTTACGAAATTTGATTTTATTACGCTCTCTTTTAAGCTCTGTTTCAATAATTTTTACGTTAGGCAGGTTAGTGCTATTATTCATCTTCTGTACCACTTTGGTTTAAGTTTTTGTTTGAATATAATTTTTTAATATTTTCTACATACTGATCTGCAGCATTCTGAGCATCCTCAAAAATACCGTTGAGCTTCAGACAAGCTTCAGCTAACGTACCACATTCAGAAACAGCAAGATTTCTGTCGTTTAACTTTTCTTTACATTCCTCAAGCTGTTGCTGTAGGCTGTCAGCTCTTTTTGTTTGCTCCAATAGCAGTTCCAGAAGCTGTTTTCTGCTAAGTTTTCTGAATTCTTTTTCAGTCATATACCTACCTCGCCAAATAAATATAGTCTATAAAGAAATGTAGTCTTAAAACATACATTATTATACAACTTTTTTTGATAAAAATCAACAAACCTTAGTCGAATAACTGAATTTTTTGTGCTAATTAATACCCAAAGTAAGTTTCACAGTAGACAGTAATTGGAATTTAGTGGATTTTTTATGGTCTGTTTGAAAAATAGAAATCGCCGTCTGTTTTGCTCCAAAATTGGTGTTTTCAGCGTTGAAAATCCTCGAAATATGTCAGTGTGACAGCCCCTGAATTATATGCTTTTACATACAAACTAGCACTCAAGTTTTTAAAATGTAAGCGTCAACCCAAGCACGCCGATCCATCCTCCTTGAATTGACGCTTACTTTATATCATATGGTGTTAGTAATAGATATTAGAGTGGACTATCCATAAAATAGTGCACTTCATCAATAATGATATACCTTAAATCCGAAAACAAGGTAATAACAGCAGCACTCTTTTTCATAATCAGTGCTTCTAAGGATTCTGGCGTAGTTTGCATTACTCCACATGGTCTTTTTAATAGCTTTTGCTTTTTATTCTGACTTACATCACCATGCCATTTCCATACAGGAATATCAGAGTACTCAAGCAAACCATCTAATCTCTCAAATTGGTCATTGATTAATAGACTTGTTCGATAACCTTGAAAACAGCAAAAAAATAAACTATACTTGAGTTGGTGATGTTTCAATGAATAACAAAGAAAGAATAAACAAACTCAAGGAAAAAGATTATCAAAAATTATTTGGTGTCAAAAAGAATACCTTTGAAAAAATGCTAGAAATTCTAGAAGAAGCATATAAACAGGGACATTTGAGAGGAGGACATCCTGCTAAACTCAGTGTTCTTGATAAACTGGTCATAATGCTTGGATATTATCGTGAATATCGTACAATGGAAAACATAGCTTTTGATTATAGTGTTTCCAAAAGTACAATATGTGAGAGTATAAAATGGGTAGAAAATACACTTATCAAAAGTGGAAATTTCAATCTTCCGTCAAAAAGAGAGTTAATCAGTAATACCACAATAGAAGTGGTATTAGTTGATGCAACTGAAATAGAGATTGAACGTCCTCAAAAAAACAGCGTAAATACTACTCAGGTAAGAAAAAGAAACACACACTGAAAATTCAAATCGTTGCTGATGAAAGCACGTTAAAAATCCTTTGTATTTCTTTTTCGGAAGGCAAAAAACACGATTTTAAATTATTCAAAGATAGTGCATTGCATTTTTCAAAAGACACACTTATTCTTGCTGACACAGGTTATTTGGGTATAAAAAAGCTTCATACCAATAGCCAGATACCTAAAAAATCTTCAAAGAAACATCAATTAACTTCTGATGAAAAGGCTTATAATTTCGCTATTTCAAAACGGAGAATTTATATTGAGCATATCAATCGTTATATAAAAAGATTTAAAATTTTATCTTCTCGTTACAGAAATAAACGTAGAAGATTCGCTTTGCGTGTTTCTTTAATTTGTGGTATTTATAATTTCCAAATGTAGGTTATCGAACAGGTCTA